>NZ_JBFAHW010000003.1:136896-200176 GCF_040654355.1 Streptomyces sp. NPDC050704
GACCGGTCCGGATCGGGTGTGCCCCGTGCGTTGTTGGACGTAGACCGGTCCGGGCCAGGCGTGTCCTGCGCGCCGGCGGGCGGAGACCGGCCTGAATCGGGCGTGTCCGGTGCGTTGTTGGATGCGGACCGGTCCGGATCGGGTGTGCCCCGTGCGTTGTTGGACGTAGACCGGTCCGGGCCAGGCGTGTCCTGCGCGCCGGCGGGCGGAGACCGGCCTGAACCGGGCGTGTCCCGTGCGCTGTTGGACGGAGACCGGCCCGGATCAGGCGTGTCCGGTGCGCTGTTGGACGCAGGCCTGCCTGGGCCGCGTGTGCTTCCCGGGCAGTTGGATGCCGACCTCGCCGACCATCTCGCGGCACCCTCGCCTCCACTTGGAGTTGGCCTCGGCGGCGAGGCTCCTCGCCCCGCCAGGGCACCTTCCGGGGCCGAGAGCAGGGAGAACGTCGAGCGGCAGTCGGCACCGCAATCCGCCACAGCACCCCGGCGGCTCATCACCCTGTCCGCCCGGCGCCTGGGGCTGACCACTCCCGACGGGACTGTCCTGCTGGAGGACTGCGATCTGGACCTGCCCGCCGGCAGCGCGACCGCCGTCGTCGGTGTCTCGGGCGTCGGCAAGACGACGTTGCTGCACGCACTCGTCGGCCGCCGCCCCGCGGCCGCCGGGGCACTGCTGCTGCACGGCGAACCGTTGCCGGCCGCCACCCGGCACCGCAACAGGGACCAGCTCCGCGCCGTGCAGCTCGTCGGGCAGAGCGCCGTCGACGAACTCAACCCCGCCCAACGCGTGGGCCGGGCCGTGGCCAGGCCGCTGTCCGTGCTGCACGGCCTGGACCGGGCCACCGCCCTGGCCCAGGCGCAGGCGGTGCTGGCGGCCGTCGGGCTGCCTCCCGGCGTTGCGGCATGTCGCCCGCACCTGCTCTCCGGTGGCCAGCGGCAGCGGGTCGTTCTCGCCCGGGCCCTGGCCGCGCGCCCCGACGTACTGCTGCTCGACGAACCCACCGCCTCCCTCGACCCCGGCACCGCCCGGTCCGTACTCGACCTGCTGGACCGGATCCGTACAACAGGGACCGCGATCCTGACCGTCACCCACGACCCGGCCGTGGCCGCCCGCGCGGATGACGTGCTGACGCTGCGGAACGGTCGCCTGACCGAGGATTCCGCCCACCTGTCCGCCACGCCCGCGAAACCCCGTACTGACCGAACGGAGCCTCCCGTTGTCCGACGAAGCGACCGCTGAAACGATCACTGAAACCGCCACCGACACGACCACCGACGCAGGGCGGGTCACCGCTCTGATCGCCGGCCACCCCTGGGTGGCCGACGCACGCCCCGCCCCCGGCGGAGTCCTGCTGGTCACACCCCACCCGAGCGCGACTGCCGTTCTTCCCGTACCGGGCCCCCTGGTCCGCGAGCACCTCGCGCACTGGGCGGAGGTGTACGAGTGGGTGTACGAGACGGGTGAGGGCCGGCACGCCGACGACCTGGACCTGTCCGGCTGGCGCTCCTCCGACACCGGAAAGCCGCTGCCGGCCGCCCATATGCGTGACTGGGCCGACCGCACGGTCGACCTCGTCCTCTCCCAGCGCCCCCGCCGGCTGCTGGAACTCGGCTGCGGTACCGGTCTGTTGGCGCACCGGCTGCACACGCGGCTGGACGGCTATGTCGGCACCGACGTGGCCGAGGTGGCGGTCGACCGGCTGCACGCCGCCGCACTGCCCCGTACCGCCTTCGTGCGCGCGGCCGCCCACGAGGCACAGGCGCCCGTCGTCCGGGAGGCGACGGACCGGGTGTTCGGCCCCGGTGTGCGTCCGGACTGCGTGCTGCTGAACTCCGTCACCCAGTGCTTCCCCAACCTCGTGTACCTGACGGCGTTCCTGCACCACGCGCTGGCCGCGGTCGAGGACGGCGGCACGGTGATCGTCGGCGACATCCGCCACTCCGGCCTGCTCGAAGACCACTTCGCCCGGCTGGAGAGGGCCCGCGATCCCGAAGCGGCCGACGCGGACATCGCCGCGCGGGTGGCCTCCGCCGTGGCGGGGGACGGGGAACTGTCGTTCGCCCCCGAGGCCGTGCGCGAGATCCTGGCCGGCCAGCCCCGAACCGTACGGATGAGCGTCCACGCCCGCACGATGGCCGACGACACGGAACTCACCCGGTACCGGTACGACCTCGTCCTGCATGTCGGCCCGGCCTCCGGCCGCCCCGACTCGTCCGAGGTGCGCCGGCTGCCGTGGCAAGGGCCCGGAGGCGAAGGGGCTGAAGGGCTGCGGACGGTTCTGCGCACGGCGCTGGCGTCCGGTCCGGTCGTCCTGCACGGCATCCCCAACGCCCTGCTCGCAGAAGCCCCGGACGCGGCGGACGCCGTAACGCCGCATGACCTGCGGCAGGCACTGACCGGCATGGACGCCGCCGTACTGCTCGACCACGGCGACCCCCGGATGCTCGCCGTGTGCGCACCCGCCGACCGCGCCACCGCGGCGTCCCACGGCCCGGTTCGGGCACCGGTCGGCCGCCTCGCCCACGAGCCGCTGCCGGCGTTCGTACGGCGTCGGCTGCCGGAGGTCCTGCGTGACCATGTCCGCCGTACCGCGCCCGGCACGGTGCCGCCACGGATCGTGGTGGACGACATATCGGCGGAGGCGACGCGATGAGGGTGGCGGACGTCGCCGAAGCCCTGTCCGAGCTGCCCGAGGTCGCCGCCTGGCAGCTGGTGCCGGGCAGCGAGGGCGACACCCTGCTGGTCGCCGGTCCGGCCGACGCCGAACGGGGAGACGACCGCGCCACGGGCACCGTCCGGGACGAGCAGGCCGTGCTCGGCGCCGCCGCCTCCGGTGACGCCGCAGTGAACGGCAACGACCTCGCGCAACTCCCGCCCCTGATGCGCCTGTTGGACGAGACCGCGCTGCTGACCATGGCCCGCGTGCTGGACCGCACCCGCCTCTTCCGCGACCCGGCACCGCACCCGGCCGCCGAGATCGTGGCGGCCCTGGGTACGGCACCGCGTCACGCGTGGATCGTACGGCGCTGGCTGCGCACCCTGACCGCGGAGGGCCGACTGGCCCAGGACCCGGACTCCGACTGCTACCGGGATCTGACCGCGCCCGACCGTGCCGAATATGCCCGTGCCCGTCGCACCCTCGACGAGGCATGCCGAGGCATGGGCTATCCGGAGTCCATGACACGTTTCTTCTTCGCCGCGGCCGACCGACTCCCCCTTCTGCTCCAGGACCGCACGAGCCTGCAGGAAGTTCTCTTCCCCCAGGGCGAGACAGCCACGGCCGAAGGCAACTACCGCGACAACGTGCCGAGCCGCTGGGCCAACCACGCCGCCGCCGACCTGATCGCCGGCGAGGCCCTCCGACGAGCTGCGCAGGAAAACGGCAACCGGCCGCTGCGCGTTCTGGAGGCGGGGGCCGGTGTGGGCGGCACGACGGAAACAGTGCTGAGTGCCCTTGGCGCCACTCCGGTCGACTACCTGTTCACCGACGTGTCCCGGTTCTTCCTGCAGACCTCACGGACCCGCTTCGGCACCCGACAAGGTCTGCGACAGGCGCTGTTCGACATCAACCGCGACCCCTCGGCACAGGGTTTCACCCCCGGTTCCCACGATGTGATCCTCGCGGCGAACGTCCTGCACAACGCGCGCCACGTCGGCCGTGCCCTCGCCGCCCTGCGGGAACTGCTGGTGCCGGACGGTCTGCTGGTCCTCGTCGAATCCTGCCGCGAGCACTATCAGGCGCTCACCTCGATGTACCTGCTGATGTCGCCGCAGGCGGACGAGGAACGCTGGTTCACCGATCTACGGGCCGGCCAGGACCGGGTCTTCCTCACCGAGGGGGAGTGGGCACGGCAGTTGGACGCCGCCGGATTCCGGGCCCTCCCGGTCCTGCCGCCCGACGGACACCCCCTGACCGCCCTCGGCCAGCACGTCGTCGCGGGCCGACCCCGGCCCGCCGGCCACGACCGGCCCGACCCCGGCCGCGTCGCACGGGCGCTCGCCCACCTGCCCGAGACGGTCCGTCCCGCACGCGTCCACACCGTGGACCGCGTACTGTCCACCACCACGTCTGGAGCCAGCCGTTGACCTCCGCCGCCACCTCCGCATCCCCACTTTCCGCACCTGACGCCCCGGCCGACCTCGTAGAGGCCGTGCGCGAGGTCTGGGCCGACATCCTGGAGACCGATACCGCGTCCATACCGGCCGACATCAGCTTCCTGAGCCTGGGCGGGGACTCCGTGCTCGCCGTGCGCATGGCAGCGGTGATCCGCAAGCGGGTGGGAGTGAACCTCGCCCTGTCGGACGTACGCGTCGAGCACACCGCGGCACATCTGGCGGCGCTCCTCCACGAGCGCGGCACCGCGGGCGGGCTGCACCGCAGGCTGGCTCTGGACATCGAGCGGCGGGAGGACCCGGACGCGCCATTTCCGCTTCTGCCGCTCCAGCAGGGCTACTTCGTCGGTCAGCAGGATGCCTGGGAGCTGTCCTACCGTTCCGCCCACCACTATGTGGACATCGGCCTTGAGGACATCGACGACGAGGAGATCGCCGAGGCACTCCAGGACGCACTGGAACGGCTGGCGGAGCACCAGTCGGTGCTGCGGGCGCGCATCCTGCCCGACGGCAGGCAGCGGATCCTCCCCCTGGACGACCCCGAGGCCATGCCGCGCCTGCGCGTGACCGATCTCAGCACCGCGGGGGAGGAGGAGATCGCCACCACTGTGGCGGCGATCCGGCAGGAGATGAGCACCGAGGGACCCGACCCGGCCGCGGGCTGTGGACTCGACATGCGGCTCACCCTGCTCCCCGGGCACCGCGCCCGGCTGCACTCCTCCACCAGCCTGCTGATCATCGACGGCTGGTCGTCCGGGGTGTTCTACCGGGATCTGTTCGCCCTCGTCTCCGACTACAACGCGGTACTCGCCCCGCTGGAGGTCGACTTCGGCGACTACGTCGCGAGCCTGCGCGACCTCCCCGACACGGAGGAGTGGCGCCAGGACCGTGAATGGTGGTGGAACCGCCTCGACGGTTTCCCGCTACCCCCGGCACTGCCCCTGGTGGCTGATCCGGCCGACGTCCGGCCCACGTTGATGGGCACACGGCAGGCCGTGCTCGACGCCGAGCGGTGGGCCGCGCTACGCGCGCAGTGTGCTCAGCACGGCGTCACTCCCTCGGCCGCCATGTTCGCCGTGTTCTCCGCCGCAGTGGCCCGTGCCTGCGGTCACCGGCACTTCCTGCTCAACACCCTTCAGCTGAACCGGCTGCCGCTGCACCCGGACGTGCCCCGCCTGGTGGGAGCCTTCTCGTCCACCATGCTCATGCCGGTCGAGCTGCCCGAGAACCCCGTCTTCGCCGATCTGGCGACCAGCGCCCAGCAGGCCATCTCGGACGCTCTCGCGCACCACCTGGTCACCGGGGTCGAGGTCTCCCGGGAGCTGGGCCGCCGCCGCGGTACCCGACGTCCGGTCGCCCCGGTCGTCTTCCAGAGCACCTTGGGAGTGGACGCGGCGCTGGGCAGCGAGGTCCCGCATGAGGCGGGACCGCTCGGCACGATCGATCTGCTCAGCCACCACCAGCAGCTGAGGACCCCTCAAGTCGCCCTGGAGGTCCGGCTGTTCGAACTGCGCGGTGAACTCGTCGTCGTCTTCTCGCTGGTGGAGGAACTCTTCGCCGCCGAGGACGTGGACCGGATGTTCCAGGACGTGGTGACCACCGTCGAATCCCTTGTGGACAAGGAGGGTTGGTCGGACCCGGTCACGCTGCCCGCCGCATGGGACGCATCGGATTCGGACGCTTTCGGGACGGCGCCAGGCGGACGGCTGTCGGTCCCGCAGGCACAGGACGCGTCCGGCGACGAACCGGGGCCCCTCCGCGACGACCTGGAGCGGGCCGTCGCGGCGGACTGGGCCGAGTTGCTCGGCTGCGCGGTGACCGACAGGGCGGCGGACTTCTTCGCTCTGGGCGGTGATTCGCTGCTGGCGGTACGGATGCTCGGCGCACTGTCCCGCAAGGGGGTCGGGAGGGTGGCGCCGCGCCGTTTCCTGGAGCGTCCCACCGTGGCCGGTCTCGCCGATGCGGTACGTGACGGGGAAGCGGCCGTCGCGGGATGACCGTACGTGCCGGTGGATCGGCCACCGAGGGATGACCGCGACCGGCGAGGCCGGCCGCCACCGGATCACCGCACGCGGCGGGAGCACCAGGGCATGCGTGCTCCCGCCGCGGGCCGGGTCAGCCGCCGAGCCCCGCGTCCTCGCGGAAGAGCTCCTGGTCCAGCCAGACCGCGGCGCGCGCTCCGTCGGCGGCCCCCGTGATGACAAAGGTGAGCGCGTCCGGCAGCACCTCCAGGCGGGCGGCATCACCGGCCGCGTAGACACCGGGCACGCTCGTACGCTGGAACTCGTTCACGCGGATGCATCCGTCGGGCAGCATCTCGCAACCGAGTTGCTCGGCGAGCGCGGAGTGCTGCCTGGTGGGCGCCCGGTGGTAGACGGCCTGGCGCTCCAGCACCCGGCCGTCCGTCATGACCAGCCGCAGTTCGCCCTCCTTGCCCTCGATCCGGGAGACCGGGGTCTCGTCGACGGCGATCCCGGCGGCGGCGAGCCTGCCCGCCGCCTGCTCGGGCACCGCATGCCCGTCGGTGCACACCACCACGTCGTCGCTGAACCGGTCGGCGATGTACAGCGCCTGCATGATCTGCGGCAGCTCGCGGCCCAGCACGGCGATGGTCATGCCCCGGGTCTCCCAGCCATGGCAGAAGGGACAGTGGTAGACGCCCCGGCCGAAGAGTTCGCCGACTCCCTCCACCTGGTCCAGGACATCGACCTGTCCGGTGGCCAGGACCAGCTTGCGGCCCGTCACCGTGGTGCCGTCCGAGAGCGTCAGTGTGAAACCGTTCTCCTCCTCGGCCGCCGTGACCACCAACGCCTCCCGGATCTCCACGCTCGGGTAGGCGGCGAGTTGTTCACGGCCTATGCGCCGCAGCTCGGCCGGGGAGGCGCCGTCCCGGCTGAGGAACATGTGCATCTCGGCGGCCGGTGCGTTGCGCGGTTCACCGCTGTCCAGGAGCAGCACCTCCCGGCGCTGACGGCCCGACACCAGTGCCGCGTTGAGACCGGCGGGGCCTCCACCGACCACGACCACGTCGTACGACATCGTTCTCCTCTGCCCAGAGTCATCAAGGTCCACTGTCTGCCCGCTATCTTAATGACAATAGTTTTCATTTACATGTGATGGTGCACAACTTCCCCCGACGAAGGGCGAACTCATGGACTCCACCGCGGCCATCGGCATCCTCGGCGGCTACGGAGCCGTCGGCAGCGCAGTGGTACGCCGCCTGCACCGGGCGGGTATCGGCCCGCTCCTGGTGGCCGGCCGGGACCCGGCCCGCGCCGAAGCCTGCGTCGCATCGCTCGACGCGGCCCCAACAGCCGTCAGCGCACAGGCAGTTGACCTCTGGGACGCGTCACTGGACTCGTTCCTCACCCGCTGCCGACTCGTCGTCAACTGCGCGGGTCCCTCCTACCGGGTGCTGGACACGGTCGCCCGGGCCGCACTGCGCCACGGGGTGGACTACGTGGACGCGGCGGGTGACGACCCCCTCCACGCCCGGCTGAGCGCACAGGACGGCGGGACCGGCGCGTGGGCGGCCGCGAACCGAACCGCCGTACTCTCCGCCGGCGCGCTCCCCGGACTGTCCGGACTCCTGCCCCGCGTCCTGCTGGACCGGGCCGCACGGCCCGCCCGGCTGGAGGCATACCTGGGCGGTGTGGCAGCACTCACGCCGGCCGCCGCGGGTGACGTGCTGCTCGCCCGCGGCCCCGAACACGGCATCCCCTCCGCGGCCTGGGAAAACGGACAGGCCCAGGACCGCGCACTCGAACCACGGCGCGGCCTGACACTGTCCGCCTTCCCCCGGCCGGTCACCGCCTTCCCCTTCTTGTCCACCGAGGCCGTCCGGCTCGCCGAGACCGCGGGTATTGGCCGGGTGCACTGGTACACGGTCTTCGGCGGCGAGCACCTGGCCGAAGAACTGGCCATGTCATGGGCCCTGGACTCCACGGACACGGCGGATCTCGTCCGGGCCGCGGACGCGGACGTACGCCGCCACGGCTCCTGGTACGGGCAGGAGTTCCGGCTGTGGGACGGGACGGACGGCACAGATGACGGCCCGCCCACCCTCACCCTCACCCTCCGCGCCGAGGACTCCTACGAACTCAGCGGCTTTCTGGCTGCCACGGCCGCTCAGCACGTCCTCGCCGGTCAGGTGAAGCCCGGCGTCCACTTCGCGGCGGACGTACTCGACCCCTCGTCAACCGCCCAGTCCTTGGCGACGGACCAGGTGGCCGAACTGGACATGGCTTGACGACCGGTCTGCTCTGCTCTCCTACGAGGCGGTGGGCAGGTGACCGCCACCCAGGCCGAGGCCGAACGCGAGGGGCACGTCCAGCGGATCCGGCCGCTGTCCCCCACGTCACCCCGTCGAGCGTCACCCCGTCGAGTCCGCACCTCAAGAGGCGCGCAGATAGCCCGAGTTCGCCACCTGACCGAGGAACGTCAGCCGGGTGTTCGTGGCCATGTGCTTTTCGAAGGCCTCTTTGATGCCGGGCCATTTGGGGTGCCCGAAGTCGTCGAGTACGACGACGCCTCCGGGCGCGACGATCTGCTCGGCCCACTCCAGGTCCGCGCCGACGCCGGGGGCGGAGTGGTCGCCGTCGACGATGATCACTCCGTAGGAACGGTCGGAGAGCTGGGCGCGGACCTCGGGGTCCTCGGAGAAGCCTTGATGGACCCGGGTCGCGGCTCCGGCCGCGCCGGCCAGGGCCAGATTGGTGCGCACCGCGGCCCCGCGCACGGGGGTACCGGTGGGGTCGGCTCCCTCGGTGGTACCGGGCTGCAGCTGAAGGCCTGCGAGCGGGTCCACGATCGTCAGGCGCGGGTCGCGTCCCGAGCGCTCCATCATCCGGATCAGGGCCGCCCCGAACATTCCGTACAGGGTGCCGATCTCCAGGATCTCGTCGTTCGGCGGGTCGAGCAGTGGTACGGCGGAGAGCTTGCCGCAGATGTTCATGGTGCCGCCGGCTATCCGGCCGACCCCGAGTGCCTCCAGGGCGATGAGCAGCCGGAACGCCTGGGCGATATTACGCTCCGCACCGGCCTTGTCCCCGGTCACCAGCGCCAACTCGTCGACGGCGCGGGTGAGATGGACCTGGGCCGGAAGCCGTGACACGCCGCGCCCTGTCCCGTCGAGCAGCAACTCGAGGGGGCGCTGGCGGTTGCGCAGGGCCGTCAGCTCGTGCCCCAGTCCGCCGGCAGAGCCGTCCCCGAGGGAGCGGCGGATCTGGCGCTGGATGCGCTGATCGATGAGGTCGGCGATCGGACGCAGGGTGCGCCTGGCGGTTTTGGTGGTGAGTAACGCTCGCATGGCTCTGTGTCCCTCACAGGTAGAGAAAAGTACTGCGTACATGTGGGGGGTAGAGGGGATGCGCGCGCCCTGTTGCGACGGGCGAGCACAGTGGGGGCGCCGCGTTCGGAGGACAGTTAATGCATAAACAGCCCACAGATCAAGCATGGTGAACGACGGCACTCGTGAGGGGAACGGGGGACTGACTGAGAGGCCACGAGAGGGTTACGCAGCAGGTGATGTGACGGTACGTCACCTGCTCGTCCCAGGGAGTGGCCGGTTGTGCGCTCGTGGCACCTGGTGCGCGGGTCAGAGCCAGGTGGTCCCCAGCCAAGCGGCCGCGGCGGCGGCAACCAGCAGGGCGATGTTGAGTCCGATCTGCCGGGCCTCGTCGCGGGAGACATGGACCACGATGCCCCCGACCTGGATCAGGACGAGGCCGATGGCCGCGGCGGTGGCGAGCCAGGGCGCGATGTCGGTCAGCGGCGGCAGGATCATGCCTGCCGCGCCGAGGACCTCCAGGGTCCCGATGAGCCTGACGAGCGGCATGGGGACGCGATCGACCCATCCCATCATGGGCTGGAGTTGCTCCTGACTCTGCAGGACCTTCTTGCCTCCGGCGTAGAGGTAGAACACCGCCAGCAGCGCGGCGACGATCCAGTAAGAGACGTCCATAGTGACCCCTTGCGCGATAGTTACCGGACGTAAGTTGCCTCATCATGGGTCACTATTGAGAGGCTTACAAAAGGCACACATATGTGCGTTAGGCACAAGGAGTTGTCATGTCGCAGTACGAGCACACGTGCATGATCCGAGGAGACGGCGGGCGCACGATCCGCGCTGTGCTCGACCGGATCTGCGACAAGTGGACGCTGCTGATCGTGGTGACCCTTGATCAGGGGCGTCTGCGCTTCACCGACCTGCAGCGGCAGATACCCGGGATCTCGCAGCGGATGCTGACGTTGACGCTCCGGAACCTGGAGCGCGACGGCCTGGTGTCCCGGACGGTGTACCCGGAGGTCCCGCCGCGAGTCGAGTACGCGCTGACCGCCACCGGTCAGAGCCTTATAACGCCGGCGCTCGCGCTCGCCGGCTGGGCCATCGAGCACATCGCGGAGATCGAGGCCAGCAGAGACGCCTACGGTGATCGCCCCGGGTGATCCCGGCGTGAACGGGTGCGTCCCGGCGGACGGCGCACCGCCGCTTCATCGAGTGGAGCGCGCACGGCTGAAGGCGTCGGTCCCCTCCGCCGAAGCGGATATTCGTAGCCGCAGGTTCAGAAATTTGCGCGGCATGCGGTCGGGGCTTCGCGAAAAAATGTTGTGGCGCCATGACCGGATGCGTTCGCCGTGCTACGCTTGACGGTAGTTGCAGTTGTGGTTCCCGTAAACTTCAAGTGCCTTAGACGACGTCATGTCGTCGGGCGCTTTTGTATGTCCGGTGCTGTTTTCCGGGCGGGGTTCATTGCGGCGACATAGGAGTTCACACAGTGTGAATACCTGGGCACCGCCCCGAAGGAGATTTGAGACATGGCTACTGGCACCGTCAAGTGGTTCAACGCGGAAAAGGGCTTCGGCTTCATTGAGCAGGAGGGTGGCGGCCCGGACGTGTTCGCCCACTACTCGAACATCGCCGCTCAGGGCTTCCGTGAGCTCCAGGAAGGCCAGAAGGTGAACTTCGACGTCACGCAGGGCCAGAAGGGCCCGCAGGCGGAGAACATCACCCCCGCCTGACGCTGAAACGCACGAAGCAGCTGGGGCCCTCACCTTCGGGTGGGGCCCCAGCTTGTTGCTTGTAGTGATTCAAACTGGTCGCCCATTCCGGTGGCGACTGACGGAATTCTGGTGCCGCGCGTCGTGTTTTCATGCGGCGGTGCGGCTGTTTTTGTTCTTACATTCGGCTCGTTCTTGAATTTGTTCGGCTCTTGTTCGCCGAGAATTCCTCGATACGTGCCATATCGAGGAAGGTTCTCCATGAACCGCTCAGCTCGCACGAACGACCGTTTTTCCAAGAACCGCAAGGACGGCTTCGCCGGTTCCGACCGGGGAGGCCGCTTCGGTCCGCAGGGCTCGGGTCGCCCCGGCGCCCGTTCGGGCGGCCCCGGGCGCCGTCCCTCCGCACCCCAGGGGGAGTTCGCGCTACCGGTCACCATCACCCCGGCCCTCCCCGCCGCTGCGACCTTCGACGAACTGGACCTGCCCGCCGAGTTGCTGTCACTGCTCACCAGCCTCGGTATGAACGAGCCGTTCCCGATCCAGGCCGCCACGCTGCCGAACTCCCTCGCCGGCCGCGACGTCCTGGGCCGCGGGCGCACCGGATCGGGCAAGACCCTCGCCTTCGGCCTGCCGCTCCTCGTCCGCACGGCCGGACAGCGCGCCGAGGCCCGGAAGCCGCTGGCCCTGATCCTCGTCCCCACTCGCGAGCTGGCCCAGCAGGTCACCGACGCGCTCACCCCGTATGCCCGGGCGCTGAAGTTGAAGCTGGCCACCGTGGTCGGCGGTATGTCGATCGGCAGGCAGGCAGGCGCACTGCGCGCCGGTGCCGAGGTCGTTGTCGCGACTCCGGGCCGCCTCACGGATCTCATCGAGCGCAAGGACTGCCGTCTGGACCGGGTGAACATCACCGTCCTCGACGAGGCCGACCAGATGGCCGACATGGGCTTCATGCCCCAGGTCACCGAACTGCTCGACCAGGTACGCCCCGACGGCCAGCGCATGCTGTTCTCGGCCACGCTGGATCGCAACATCGACCTCCTGGTCCGTCGTTACCTCCATGACCCGGTGGTCCACTCGGTCGACCCGTCGGCGGGTGCGGTCACCACGATGGAGCACCACGTGCTGCATGTGCACGGCGCCGACAAGTACGCCACCGCCACCGAGATCGCCGCCCGCGACGGGCGGGTGCTCATGTTCCTGGACACCAAGCACGCGGTCGACCAGTTCACCAAGCACCTGCTGAACAGCGGGGTGAAGGCCGCGGCGCTGCACGGCGGTAAGTCGCAGCCCCAGCGCAACCGCACGCTCGCCCAGTTCAAGACGGGCCACGTAACGGTGCTGGTGGCCACCAACGTGGCGGCCCGTGGCATCCACGTCGACGACCTCGACCTCGTCGTCAACGTCGACCCGCCCGCCGACCACAAGGACTACCTGCACCGCGGCGGCCGTACCGCCCGCGCCGGTGAGTCCGGCAGCGTCGTCACGCTGGTCCTGCCCAACCAGCGTCGGGACATGACCCGTCTGTTGTCGGACGCGGGCATCAGGCCGCAGATCACGCAGGTCCGCTCCGGCGAGGCCGAGCTGGGCCGCATCACCGGCGCCCAGGCCCCCTCCGGTGTTCCCATCGGCGGCAGCGGACCGGTCGCGGAGCGTCCTCAGCGCGGCGGTGCCCCCTTCCGCGGTCTGGGTACCCGCCCGGGGCGGGCCGGTGGCGAGTCCCGCCGGTCTGCCGAGGCCCGCCAGACGGCCGAGGCCCGCAAGGCCGCCCGGGTCCGTCGCGGCGCCTAGATCGAGCGTCGGCGTCGGCTGTCAACTGCCTTGTGGGCACTGGTACATGTAGGTCTCGGTCCCGGAAGCCAGAGGGTCTGCCGCCTCGGCGGCAGCGCCGCGGCGTAGCGGGACGGGCATGGTGTGGGCTGTCAGGGGATGCGTGCCACTGCGGCGTAGATGCCGCTGTCCTCGGCCGCCGGCGCCGGGATCGTCCTGAACCACTCCGGGGCTGTGACCAGGCCGGGATCGATCAGATCCAGGCCGTCGAAGAAACGGCTGACCTCCGAGCGGGTCCGGAAGCCGAGCTGGATGCCGCCCTTGGCGTATTCCGCGGTGACCTGTTCCGCCAACTCCGGGTACAGATCGGACGCCGCGTGCGACAGCACGAGGTGACTGCCCGACGGCAGGGTGGCGACCAGGTTGCGAACGATGCCGTGGGCATCCTGCCCGTCGGGGATGAAGTGCATCAGCGCGATGAGGGACAGTGCGATCGGGCGGTCGAAGTCCAGTACGGCACGGGCGTGTTCGAGGATCGTGTCCGGTCGCCGTACATCGGCCTCGATGTAGTCCGTGGCTCCCTCGGGGTGGCTGATCAGCAGCGCTTCCGCGTGCCGCAGCACGATCGGGTCGTTGTCGGTGTAGACGACCTTCGCGGTCGGTACGCTCCGCTGGACGATCTGGTGCAGATTCGGCTCGGTGGGGATGCCCGTACCGATGTCGAGGAACTGGTCGATGCCCTGCGCGGCGAGCCAGGCGGCCGCCCGGTGCATGAACTGACGGTTCTGCCGGGCCGCAGCACGCGCTTCGGGCGGCAGCTTCTCGCCCACCGCCTCGTCGACGGGGTAGTTGTCCTTGCCGCCCAGCAGCCAGTCGTAGACCCTCGCGGGGTGCGCCTTGCCCGTGTCGATCCGTGGCGGCTGGGGGGTGTCGGCGGTCATGGCGGGCTCCGGCGCGCGAAGGGATCAGCGGTGCTTCCGGCCACCGCAGTCTGGCACAGCATCTGGCTTGTCGGTAAAGGGAATTGGCGCATGTCGGCCCTGCGGTCTTGCGGGAGGTCGCCAAGGAGACCTGGCTGGCGACATAGGTCGGGGCGGCGCCCGCTCGGCGGTGGCAGTGTCCTCGGCACGTCGGCGGTGGTGTGCGGCGGGCGCCTGCCTCGTCAGGTCGTGACCGTGTCCTGCTGCTCCGGCGAGGTGTCGGCCGGAGTGTCGGCCGGAGCGGATCCGGATGCCGTGTAGAAGACGGATGAGCCCTGCTTGGTGCGGTGGACGCGGCCCTTGGCGACGAGTCCTTCCACCGTGGTGCGTACGACCTTGGGCTTGATGTCACGGTCGGGATGAGCCTGGGTCAACGCGGCGGTGATTTCCGCGGCGGAGCGCGGTTCGGGCTGCTGACCGAGGTGGTCGCGGATGAGCTCGACGAGTGTGGGCGTCGCCGCGGTTGTGGATGCCTGGGTATCAGGAGTCTTGGCTGCCGCCTTCTTGGGCTTGGTGGCGGAGGCCTTCTTCTTCCTGGCCGGCGTGGGCTCGGCCGAAGCCTGCTTCGGTACCGAGGGCACAGGCGTGACGCTCTCGTCCGAGACCGGACCGGCTTCCGCGAGGGGCTCTCCGCCCAGCGTCTCCTGCAGGTTCACCAACAGGGCGTGATCACGCTGCAGTGCGCCCAACTGCTCCTGAAGAACGGCTAGTTCGGCGCTGATACGTTCTTGTTCCTTGGAGTTGCGCTCCAGGTCCGCAGTTACCTGAGCGGCGTACTGCGTTTTGAGTTCCGTGGTCACTGACTCGACTTCGGACATGGCAGTTACCTCTCCTCGTACAACAATGTGATGCTGAAGGCGGATCGTACTCGCATCATCCAGGCCATGATCCGTGATGTTCCAGGCTGCCCGGCAGATCTGCGGCCTCGAACACAACTGCTGTGGTCTGCGTACCTATTGGGATGGCAGCGTTGATGGCACGCCGGTGACCCCAGTTGCCTGCATCGAGCGATGTCTCGTTTTCAACCTTCAAGGTGAGTGCAAGGCAGCCTGACAGCTTGTGCCGACGCAGGCAACGGATGGGTGGGACTTCGTGAAGCGGGGGAGTGCGGCGCCCGGGTCGATGACTGCCACCGGCCGGTCACCTTGGGCGCGTGGACGTGTTCTCGCGTCACTTGCCGTGCTGACCGCGGCCCTACTGGCGTTCCACTCCGCTGTGCCCAACACCGTGGGCCGCGTCGGCAGCCTGCTGGAGACGTTTCTGCCCTGGCTCGGTCTGGCCGTGCCGTTGTTGTTCGTTCTGGCACTGCTGCGGCGTTCGGTCACCGCGCTGGTGGCCCTGCTGTTGCCCGTGGGCGTCTGGGGGAACCTCTACGGTGGCCTGCTTGTGGCTGAGGATCGTGGTGCACACGACATCACGGCGATCCAGCACAATGTCAGCGACGAGAACAACGACCCCGTCGGTACAGCGGATGCCCTGATCGAGGCCGCGCCGGATTTCATCGCGCTGGAGGAGCTGACGTCCGGCGCGTTGCCGGTCTACGAGACGGCCCTGGCACCGGGCTATCCCTACCGTGCCGTCGAGGGAACTGTCGGACTCTGGTCAAAACATCCGCTGTCCGATGTCCGGGCGCTGGACATCAAGCCGGAGGGGATCGGGGACGGCTGGAACCGTGGGGTGCGGTCCAGAGCACGTACGCCACGGGGTGATATCGCGGTGTACGTCGTCCACTTGCCCTCGGTCCGCGTCCGATGGAACGGCTTGAGTTCCGGTTGGCGGGACGAGAGCGCCGAACTGCTGGGGGCGGCCATCGCCGCCGAGAAGCTGGACGAGGTGATCCTGTTGGGTGACCTCAACAGCACGCTGGACGACCGCGGACTCGCCCCGGTCACCTCGCGGACGAATTCGGCAGGGCGGGATTTCGCCTTCAGCTGGCCTGCGGCTTTCCCCATGGCGCGGATCGACCACGTCATGACTCGCTCGGCGACCGTCACCGACGTCTGGACTCTGCCCGCCACCGGCAGCGACCACCTGCCGGTCGCCGCCGGCATCAGACTTGAGCCCTGATCGCGGAGCGCACCTGTCTGCGAAGGCAATGGCGATGGCGGTCGTTTCGCCGCCGATGGCTGCTGTCCTCAGGGATAGGAGGTGGTGCGCGCGACGTGGGTGTGGAGCAGCCGGGGAGAAGGTTCAAATCCGTGGCGGGAGTAGGCGGGGATCGCGCGCGGAGTGGAGTGCACGGTGATGCGTTCGAGTCCGAGTTCCCTGGCACTGATCAGGATCGCGTCGAGGAGCCTGCCGCCCAGGCCACTGTCCCGCTCGCCGGGAACGACGTACACGCACTGCAGGTCGCCCGACGCCCGTTGCGGAGCGCGCGGGCTCGGTACCCGCTGGAGGATGGCCAGCCAGGCCATACCGATGATCGCCTCATCGCGGGCCAGGACCGTACAGCGATGCGACGATGCGTTCTCTCGTGCCCAGCTGACGAAGTGCTCCACGAACTCCTCGTGCTCGGTGACAGGTGCGCCCTGCTCTTCGAGAACCCACTGCCATCGAAGCTCGGCAACGACGTCCAGTTCATGAGGGGCGGCCGGACGGACGGTGATGTTGTCCACGCGCGCATTGTGGTGTGGGCAGGCCGGTGGTGTCACCCGTACGAGGGGATGCGCACGGAGCAACGGGGGAGCGGAATGGGCTTGTGGGGAAGCGAATCACCGGGCGCTCGCCCGGCCCGGCGCAGTTCGGCGCCCAGTCCCGGGCGGGGCGCTCCGCGGAAGGTGGGCGGTGTGAGCTGCGGTTTGTGACGGGGCGGCCGACGTGACTGTGCGAGCGGACACGAGCGGCTTACTGCTGGAGCGTCCACCCCAGGGGCATCGGGTACGAAGGGGCCTCAGTGGAAGCCCAGTTGGCAGGGTTCGTGACGGCGGCGGTGACGGCATGCGGGCGTGGTCGGTGATGTGTGAGTGCTGCTTCAGGTGTAGCGGCGCAGGACGAGGCGGCGGCGGCCGTCGTCCTCGAGTACGTCGGAGTCCACCTCGTAACCGTTGTCCTCGGCGTATCGCAGTGCGGCGGCGTGGCCGTAGGCGCGGGCGAGCCGGGTCAGCCATGGCTGGTCGTAGCGGGACCGGTCGTACTCGCTGATGACGGCCTCGAAGGCGCCGTCGTCACGTCGGCGGAAGCCGATGTCGTTGCTGAGGCGGCCGATGTGGCGGCGGCGGATGATCACTTCGGCGCGGTCGGGGCGGGCGTCGCCCTGGTAGCCGTAGAGGGTCTGCGGGGTGTCGTGGGTCTCGACGGTGGTGAACCCGAGCGTGGCGAGGGCCTGGACGAGCAGGTCGGGGTCGCGCAATGCGGTGCGGACACGGGTGAAGTGGGACATGAGGACTCCTCGGATGTCATGACGGGAGGGGAGGCGCCGACTGGTCACGCCAGGCGGACGACCGGTTGCCGGTCCAGGAGCAGCGTGTGGCGACGCAGGTCGTAGGCGGTGACGGTGAGGCGTTTGTGGGCGTCGACGCGGAAGTCGAGGCGGAAGCGGTCCTCTCCGGCGGCAGCGGGAGGGTCGGCCTCCAGGAAGGTGGGGCTGTCCTCGTTGAGCCAGAGCATGGAGCGCTGCTGGCGTTGTTGCGGGGTGACGGTCACGGTGCGGGCGCCGCCGCCGGTGTCGAAGGCGATCTCCAGTTCGGCACTGGCGTCCCGGTAGGTGGCGTGGGCGAGTTCGTAGACAGCCAGGCCGAGCTTGCGCTGCATGTCGTGCACCGCCCTGACGGTGAGCGTCCTGACCGGTTCATCAGTGGGGTAGGGGGTGCCGGCCTCCACCAGGGTCTCGAACTCGTAGGCGCCGGTGTCGTGGTCGACGTGCCGGATGGCGTAGTCGTGCTGGATGTGGTCGAACAGCTCGCTGCCGCCGGCGATTCCGGCCGCGCCGGCCGCCACCGCCTCCAACGGCCGGTCCAGGCGCACCACGTCGGGGTCGAAGTGCAGATGCACCAGGTCCTGCACAGCGGGGATGAGGCAGCTGCCGCCGACAAGGAAGACGGCCCGGATGTCCTCGCCGCCGAAGCCGCGCGCGGCGGCGGAGTCGAGGCAGGACCGCAGAGCCTGGTTGATCCGGCGCAGCACTCCCTTGTCCTTGAGGAGGGTCTCGAACTCGCCGCGGGTGACGGTGACTTGGTGCACCTGATCGGTACGGGCGTCGGCCGCGCGGATCACGGCGCGATCGGCGGTGGCCAGCTCCCGCTTGGCCCGCTCGGCGGAGGCCAGGAGGCGGCGGAAGACCTGGTTGCGGCCGATCTGGTCACCGTGCGGCAGGGAGAGGTGGCCGATGGCGTGCTCTGCGAGGAGCGCGTCGATGGTGTTGCCGCCCAGGTCCAGGCCCCGCTTGGCGACGGTGCGCACCGCGGCGCCGGAACCCGCCTCGTCCGGTTCCTGTACCCGGACGACGGAGACGTCGAGGGTGCCCGCCCCGAAGTCGATCACGGCGAAGGCGTCGCCGGGGTTGAGCCTGGCGCTGTAGCCGACGGCGGCCGCGGTGGCCTCGTCCACGACACGCAGCCGGGCAGCGGGCAGCCCGTCGCGCACTTCCCGTACCAGCCAGTCGCGGTAGCCGTCGAAGGATTCCACGGGGGCCGTGGCGACGATCTCCAGGTCGTCGTCCTCGATGGCGAGCAGGGCCAGCGCCATTACGTCGCCCAGGAACTGGGTGGCCGCTTCCCTGCCGGTGACCTTGCGGTCGCCGACCGGGCGGGCGGCGTCGTAGGTCTGCCCTGCGACGTTGCTCTTGGTGGACGCGAAGACGGTGAAGCCGGGGTCCTCGTCCAGGTCGGGAGTGACCTGGACGCCGAGGCGACGGGCGGTGCCGTCGTGGGCGTAGGCGATGAGCGAGGGCACCACCCGCTGGGTCGGGCCGGGACCCGCCTCGCGCAGCACGTCCACGCCGGGCAGCGGGATGGGGACGCCGCGGCCCGCCTTGTGGTCCCAGCCCGCGACGACGGTGTTGGCGGTGCCGAAGTCGATGCCTATTCGGGTGGTCATACGGTTCCTTGGGGCTTGTCGGTGGACGGGCCGAGGGCGATGTCGTGCGGGCCGCCGGAGGGGACGCGACCGTCGGCGCCGAGGGCGATGTCGGCGCCGAAGCGTTCGGTGAGGCAGTCGGCCAGGAGGTCGAGCGCGTCGCGCACCGCACGGTCGCCGATCAGCGGGCGCAGCTCCCGCAGCCGCCACATGTCCTGCGGCGTGCTGTGCAGCAGGGGCTGTTCGAGGAGTTCCCGCGCGCCGGGCAGATGGGGACTGTGTACTTCGACACGCGGAACCGACTGCTGCGCGACGGCGAACATGTCACCTCCCGCCGACATCGCGAGCAGCTTCTGGCCGTGGAAGGACCACTGGTTGGGGGAGAAGGCGCGAGGCAGCCAGGGAAAGTCCGGGTCGGGTCCCTGGGACGTCCGCCCCCGGTCCGAGCCGGCCATCCGTGCGGCGAAGGAGTCGTCGAGGACCATTCCCCGCCAGGTGTCGAAGGGCCACCGGTTCCGGATCGCGCCCTCGTGCACGGAAGTCCGGCGCGGGGCGCGCCCGTTGGAGAATTCCCACACCTCGGTGAACTGGCCGACGACGTCGTCCGCCTTGCCCAGACGGCCGTCCTGCCCGAACCCGCTGTCGTACCAGTGCAGCGCCAGTCTGTCGGGGGAGAGGAAGGAAAGGGCGGGAAAGAACTCGGAGGCCCGACCCGCCTCGTCGCTCAAGGGCATCGAGTGCAGCACCTGGCCGTCCTCGTCCATCACCAGGCAGCCCGCCCCGAGGCCGACGAACGCGACGAGCCGAGAGCCGGGCAGCGTCGCGAGAGCGCACCGGGCCATGTCGAAGCGGAGGTCGCCGCCCCCGTAGATGTCGGCGAGCCGGGGCACGGGCACGTACCTCAACTCCCGCGCGCCGCGGTCGGCGAAGGCCAATCCTGAGGGGCTGACCAGCACCGCGCCGCCGCTCGACCGGCGCATCTTCACGACCTCGGAGGGCGGGCAGAGCGTCTGGTGGTCCGGCCGGATCCGGACGATCCGGTACCCGTCGCGCCGACCCTGCTTGAGCAGGATCTCGTCACCGAGATGCAGGATCACGTCATCGTCTTCGAAGTCCCATTTCGTCACCCATCCGTAACCGCGGCGGAAGACCTCCGTGGCCCTGCCGGAGTCGATCCGCAGTCTCATCACCCGCAGTTCCTGCGCATCGGTCTTCCACCAGGGAGTACACCGGAGCGCAAGTTCGGAGGAGTCCGGGGAGAAGGACGCGCGATGGAAACCGCCGAAGGCGTGGTGCTCGATCAGTTGTTTCCGTGGCAACCGGTCCACCACAGACCGCAGTTCACCCGCGGACTGCCGCGCGAGCGTCGAAAGCAGCCCGTCCGGGCCCCCGGCGCGTTCGCGTTCGGGCAGCAGCCCGGCCGCCGCTGCCGCCTTGGCCAGGGGCAGATCGCGGATCAGCCGGCGCAGCTCGGGCCATTCCCCGCGCTCCGCGAACTGGCGGACGACGTAGTCGAGTTCGTCGTACGACATCTCGGCGACCCGGTCCCGCCGGTCGCCGGTGACCGCGACCCGGATCACCTCGGTGTCGCCCCCGGCGGCCATGACCGTACGCAGCCGCACGCGGACCTCGGGCGTGGCCGCGCGGTAGGCGAGGGCCAGCAACGACCCGTCAGGATCCAGCGCCCGACGCTGGGCCTCCTGCCCGACGAGCGCCAGATAGGCGGCATGGTCGGCGGGCTGGGAGGGGGCTGCCGCCGCGAGTTCGAGGGCGTCCTCGGCGGAGAGGTCCGCCGTCGCGCCCCGTACGGTGTCCTGCGCGGCGGGATCTCCCGCGGCACACGCCCGCACCAGCAGCCGCCAGGCCCGCCGGGCGCGCAGTCCACGGAAGCCGCCGGCCCGGGTATGCGCCGCGAGTTCGGCCAGCCGGGCGGCGTCGCGTGCGCCGATTGTCCGCGCCATACGGCTCACCCGCCCAGTTCGATGTCGTGGTCCCCGGCGGGCAGGACGACATCGGCGGGACCGATGCCGATGTCGTGCTGGAAACGGTGCTCCAGGCAGGTGTGCAGCAGGTGCAGTGGCGTGCGGTGGTCCTCGTCCAGGAGCGGGTGGTCGAGCAGGGCGGCCACGGACGCCATGTTCTGCGAACTCATCAGACCCATGGGGTTGCCGATGAACGAGGGCAGGGCGGTGGCGGCGACGGGGTAGAAGTCGACGACCGGGGGCACACCTGGGCTCACCGCGAGCACATCGCCCTGGGGAGACAACCGCATGTGGGTGCGGTCCTTGTGGCGTTGGGTGCCGAGGCGGACCGAGGACGAGACTAGGGAGTCCGGGATGGGACGGTCAGGGGATTCCGGCACGTCGAGAACCTCCAGGTACTGCTGACACTCCCCGTTGTTCTTCCGTCGCAGGCTGAGCCCCAGGAACCGGCGTTGCGAGGGTGACCATGCGAGGTTCGTCAGCGTCTTCTCCCGAGCGGGCCACAGGTGGCAGGACACGGGAGGCTCCGTGGACGTCAGGGGTTCCCGCCACACGTCCACGTGACCCTCGCTGTCGGCACGCAGGAGAGCGGACGGCGACAGAGCGGCGTGGTGCATGGCGGTGGCGGCCTGGGGCCAGCTGGGGAGGAGTTCGTGCGTCACGGAGTCGGCGAGGTCGATGACCACGGTGCGGTGACGGTCGAGTACGGCGACGAGCCGGCCGCCGGGCTCGACCACGGTAGTGGCGTACGAAAGAGGCAGACCGTCGAGGAGATTGGTGTCGGCCGGTGAACCGGCTGCCTGTCCGGCGGACAGCGTCCAGGTGCGCTCTCCGTCCCGGACGTGATCGGAAAGGACGACGAAGGCCCGGTCGCCCGCGACGCGCGCCAGGCCGTGGACGCGGGCGTCGGAATCGTCCGGGACGGGGAGCTTGCGGCGGCCGAAGCCCTCGCAGCAGTAGATCGTGTCCTCGAAGCGTCTGCCGGTCACACTTTCCCGGAAGCCCGTGACGACAAGGGTGTCCGCACCGAGATGCGCCACCGACTGGGCCGAGAACCCGAGGCGGCGGTGCAGCCGGGACAGGCCGGCGCTGTCGAGATCGACGATCCCGGCACGCTCGTCATGGGTGGCGAAGGCGAGCTGCCGGCCGTCCGGCGCGAAGTCGAGGTCCGTGATGCCGGTCGTCCACTCGTCGAGGTCGGACAGCGTGCTGCGGACGTGCGGCAACTGTCCGGCGGCAAGGGCCTTGAGAGGCCGGCTCACGGCCTCGACATCCGCGGCGAGGAGCGTCTCGAACATCCGGCGCTCGTCCTCGCCGGGCGGCCGCCAGTCCCCGAACTCCCGTACCCCCTCCACGGCTTCGGCCAGCGGCAGCAGCACCGTCAGCCGCCACAGCCGGTCCCATTCACCCCGCGCCCTGAACTGCCGTACCAGATAGGCGCGTTCCCCCTGGCCGAGGGAGACAGCCTCCTCCTCCCGCGAGCGCTGACCGGCCAGCACCCGCAGGACATCGATGCCACCGAGCCCGGTCATCGCCTGCCGCAAAGCCGAGCGCGCCTTGCTCGGGGCACCGCGGTAGCCCAGCGCCAGGAG
This sequence comes from Streptomyces sp. NPDC050704, assembly GCF_040654355.1. Classification (NCBI taxonomy): domain Bacteria; kingdom Bacillati; phylum Actinomycetota; class Actinomycetes; order Kitasatosporales; family Streptomycetaceae; genus Streptomyces; species Streptomyces sp. NPDC050704. The sequence continues at coordinate 159,346 of NZ_JBFAHW010000003.1, forward strand.
TTCCCCGTCGGGATCGAGCGCCCGGTACTGGTCGTGTTGACCGGTGCGGACGAAGAAGACGGCGCGCTGCACGGGATCGTAAGGGGCGAGATGGTGGGCCGCGCAGAACGAAGCGGCCTCCGGTGTGCCCGACTCCACCACCGCCGTGCAGAAGAGATCGACGGTTTCCCCGTCGTCGAGGGTGAGAAGCCGTGCGCGGGCCCGCTCCCCGATGGGATGGTCGAAGCGGAGGGCAGTGTCGGTGAGGGTTCGGGTGTCCAGGGGTGCATCGTCGCCGAGTGCCAGTCGGCTCAGCGGCGCGCGCCCGGGGGAGCCCGTGGCGGGACGGTTCCACCGCTGGAGCAGGGACCACAACGTGGCGTCGTGCTCGGCCAGCCAGTCGCTCCAGGCGGCGTTGACGACCCGTACGGGAACAGACGCCTCGTCGGCCGCCAACTCGGTGACCACGGGCGAGGACCACCGCCGTGCGGACTCCGCCAGCCAGACCCGCCACACCGCCTCACGCCGCTGCGACGCGAGAACCCGGGCCACGGACCGCAGCGCGGCGGGCTCACCGGCGTCGGCCGCGGCCAGGACGGTCACCAGCGCGTCGCGGACGTACACCGAGGTGCACGGCGGACGGCCGGTGAGGCGCAGCACGAGCCTGGCGGTCCACAGGCGCATCGGCCTCACCCCGCCGTTCCGTGCTCGCCGAGGGCGAGGTCGGTGGGGCCGCCCCTGGGGACGGCGGTGGTGCTGCCCAGTGCGATGTCGCCGCCGAAGCGCTCGCTCAGAACGGCCACGAGCAGATCGAGCGCTTCCCGTACCGCGAGGTCGCCGATCTTCGGGCGGAGTTCCAGTGCGCGACGCAGGTCAGCCGGAGTGCTGTGCAGCAGCGGCCGTTCCAACAGGGCTCGCGCGTCGGGCAGGTGAGGGCTGTGCACCTCCAGGCGCTCGGAGCCCGAGGCCATCGCTTCGGTGAGGTACATGTCTCCCCCCGGTGACCTGCCCAGGAGCCTCTGGAGCGTCGGCGGGACCCCGGAGCGGCGCTGGATCCACGGCGCGAGGGGGTCGACCTGACGCGCGTTGGCGTTGTTGTAGATGCGTGTGACGAAAGAATCGTCGAGTCGCTTTCCCTGCCACTCCTCATAGGGCCAGCGGTCCGGAATCGCTCCCGTGTGCCAGGCGGTACGGCGCGCGGCGCCTTTCGACGGGAACTTCCATATTTCGGTGAGCCCTCGGGGTGGGAAGGACTTGTTCATGTGCAGCACGAGCGAATCCGGTGAGAGAAAGGACAGCGCGGGGCTGAACCCGCTCATGGTCCCGACGGCCTGTTGTGTCTCATGGAGCACGGTTCCGTCCTCGTTCACCACAGAGATCTGCTGGCTGCGGTAAACCGCGACAAGCCGGTCTTCGGGAAGTGTCGTGAGAGTGCAGGAGGGGTCACTGACGACGAATGAGTGGACACTGTCCTTGAACCGGGGAATCTCCAGACGTCTCAAGGTGTGTGCGCCCGGGTCCACGAAGGCAAGTCCCGTGGGACACACGAGCACTGCTCCACCGCTCGCCCTCCGCATGTCGGACAGCGCGGAGGGCGAGCCGAGGGCCCTGAGTTCGGGGACAACCCGGACGATCTGGTAGCGGAGGTCCTCACCCTCCAGCCTGACGAGGATCTCGTCGCCGAGGTGCAGTATCGAGTTTCCGCTGTCCACATCCCTCAGCGGGTCTCCGCGGAAACGATGGGTCGTCTCACCGGTGCCGATCCGCAGTGTCTCCACATGGATCTCGTTGTGCTGCCCCCGCTTCCATTTCCCATATCTCAGGGCCACCTCGGACAGGTCCGGGGAGAGCGAAGCCCCCAGATAGCTTCCACCGGTGTCGTGGGTGATGAGACGGGTGGCCGGCAACCGTTCGACGGTGGCCAGGAGTTGCCGGGCGGACCGCTCGGCGAGCATCGAGAACAGTTCGGCGTCGTTTCCCGGATACTCCGCTACGGGCAGTAGCTGAGCCGCGGCCACCGCCCTGGCCACGGGCAGGTCACGGATGAGGCGACGCAGTTCGTCCCACCGCCGGTGCTCGGCCAACTGATGCCCCAGATAGTCCAGTTCGCCGTCCGACAGCTCGGCGATCCGGTCGCGCTGATCCCCGCTGACCACCACCCGGATGACGTCGGCGTCGCCCTCGGCGGCCAGGGCCGTACGCAGCCGCTCGCGGACCTCGGGAGCCGCCGCGCGATAGGCCAGCGCCAGCAACGACCCGTCGGGATCGAGGGCCTGCCGCTGGGCGCCCTGCCCGATCAGGGCCAGGTACGCGGCGCGGTCGGCGGGCTCCGCCGGGGCCACCGCCAGCAGGTCTATGACATCCGGCTCTGGCAGGTTCCCGGCTACGGCACGTACGGCGTCCTGTGCGGCCGGGTCTCCCGAGGCGCACAGGCGCACCAGTCGCCGCCAGGCCCACCGCGCCCGCAGTTCCCGGGATCCGTTCGCGTGCCGGCCGCCGGTCCGCCGTATCAGCTGCCGCGCGGCCTCATCGGTGAGACGTTTCACTCCGCCTACACCTCCAGTACCGGTGCCCGCTGCGCCGGTCCCCCGTCCGTTCCGGTGACGGAGGCCGACTGGGCGCGGCCCTCGCGCAGCCAGGTGCGCAGATCCTCGATGACCTCGCGCTGGGACTTGCTCAACGGCACGGTGCGGGCGGCGGCGCGGGCGATGTCGTCGGTGGTGATGTCGCGTTCCTCGGCGAACGCCTCGTACATCGCGTCCACGACGACCTGTTCCAGTTCGGCACCGACGAACCCGTCGCAGTCCCGGGCCAGTTGGTACACGTCGAACATCTCCGGCTTGCGGCCGCGCTTGCGCAGATGGACGGTGATGATCTCGCGGCGTTCCTCCTCGGTGGGCAGGTCGAGGAAGAACACCTCGTCGAACCGGCCGCGGCGCAGTGTCTCCGGGGGCAGCGCGCTGACGTCGTTGGCGGTGGCCACCACGAACACCGGCGCGGTCTTCTCCTGCATCCAGGTCAGGACGGTGCCGAACACGCGCTGCGAGGTGCCTCCGTCGTGGCCGCCGGACGCCAGCGCCTTCTCCACCTCGTCGATCCACAGCACACACGGGGAGACGGTCTCCGCCAGCCGCAGCGCCCGCCGTACCCGTTCCTCCGACTCGCCGACCAGCGAGCCGAACAGCGCGCCGACGTCCAGGCGCAGCAGTGGCAGCCGCCACAGTCCGCCGATCATCTTGGCGGTGAGGCTCTTGCCGGTGCCGGGGATGCCTATGAGCGCGATGCCCTTGGGGGCGGGAAGGCGGAACTCGCGGGCGGCGTCGCCGAAGGCGCGCTCGCGCAGCCGCAGCCACTCCTTGAGCACGTCCAGGCCGCCCAGGTCGTCGGGGCTCTCCTCGGCGCCGTAGAACTCCAGGGCCTCGTTCTCCCGGATGACGGCCTTCTTCTCGGCCAGCACGGCCTCGATGTCGCGGTCGTCGAGCACCTCGTCGCGCACGATGGCCTTGGCGAAGGCCCGCCGCGCCTGGGCCGCGGTCAGACCCAGTGCGGCCTGCGCCAGGCGGCTGCGGCCCGCCGGGGTGAGCGTGGACTTCACGCCCTTGGTGCTGTCGATGAGGTGGTCGAGCTCGCGGCGCAGCGCGTCGGCCTCGGGCAGCGGCATCTCCACCACCACGGCGTCGTCGCCCAGCTCCACCGGGAGGGTGCGCACCGGGGTGGTCACGATCAGCGAGGAGCCGGTGAAGACGAGCTTGTGGGCGAGGTTGCGCAGGCGCCGGCGGACCGCCGGGTCGCGCTCCCAGAAGGCGTGGAAGTCCTTGAGCACGTACAGGTCACGGCGGCGCGGATCTTTCTGCGCCAGCTCCTGGATCTTGGCCAGCGCGTCCGGTGGGGTGGCCGCCTTGGGCAGCTGTCGGCCCGATGCGGACTCCAGGCCGTCGGCGACGTCCCAGATGACGAGGTCGGACGACGGATCACGGTCGCGCCGTACCTGGTCGAGCACCTCCAGCGCCCGCTGCTCCTCGACCGTGACCAGCACGATCAGTGCCACCCGGGCGCGCAGATACAGCCGGATCTCGTCCTGGATGTTCACCGTGCCCACGTCAGAACTCCCCTTCCGGCGCGGCCATGCCGGTGAAAGTCAGCGTTGCGTCGTCCGTGACCGTGATCTCCAACTCCGGTACGGCGGCCAGGTCGTCCGCCGTGTAGCGCCCGGTGCGCGTCCAGTACTCCTTGTTCGACGAGCCGCGCAGTCCCCGGGCCAGCCGCAGTCGCGCGTTGTAGCGTCCGGCGATCACCAGATCGGCGTCGGCGACGGCCGCCGACCGTGCCGGATCCGTCTCGATCTCGGCGCGGGTGAACCCGGTCAGAACGATCACCGACAGCCCGCTGCGGGCCCGTAGCTCGGCGCAGAACGCGGCGACCGCGGCGGGCTGCTCCAGCGGCTCGCCGCCGGTCAGGGTGACGCCCTCGATATGCGGTACGCCGGCCAGCGCCTCCTCGGCCACCTCGCCGGCCGTGCGAACGAGAGCGGTGCCCGCCGCCGAGTGGGTCTCGGGATTGAAGCACCCCGGGCAGCCCAGAGCGCAGCCCTGACTCCAGACGACGTAGCGAACCCCCGGGCCGTTGGCGGCACTTCGGGGCATGACGGCATGCAGCCGCCACGGCGTGTCCAGGCCGCTCACCCCTGCCACAACCGGTCCTGTTCCGCCGACTCGGCCTGCTGATAGGCCTCCTCGGTGAGCACCTGGTGCTGCACATCCCCGCCGAGCAGCCGGACCAACTCGTCCGTGTCCCGCAGACACCGCGTGCCCTCGACCCCTTGGACGTGCACCTCCACGGTGCCGTCCCGCGCGATCACGACCTCGACGCTCTCCTCCGCCATCAACTCGCCTTTCTCCCGGGGAAATGACTCCGTCCACTGTGCTGGAAGGAACTCGGGAGGGGTCCCGAGGGCGGGAGGCTGTGCTCCGGATCGCCGGGGCAGCCGCTCCCGCACGGCGACTCGCGATGTCGTCCCCGGGCGTCACCGGACGGACTGGCGCCGGTGCGCGCGAAAGTAGGCGCGGCTGCGCGACACGTAGAGAAGGCCGACACCGGCGCAGGAGGCGATGAAGGCAAGCATCGCCTGGGGCCCGAAGTCCTCCTGGAACACGCTGCCGATGTTCGCCAACCCCCAGATCGCGAACGGGCCCAGATAGAGAAGGAGCAGCGCGGCCGTCACCGTAGCCGTGATACGGGCGATGTGTCCGCCCTTGCAGAAGCGGATGGCCGCACCGATGGTGACGAAGAGCAGCAGGTACACGGTCTGCGTCATCGCCGGGTCGTACACGGCGATGGTGCAGACGAGAAACGCGGAAAGGATCAGCAGCGTGGCGGCCGCGTTGATCTGTACGGGTCGCTCGGCCGGATTCCGTTCCGGCAGGTGGTCGTCGTACGGTGAGCCGCTCATCGTGTCCTCCCTGTGCTGAGGTCCGGCGGTCCGAGGTCATCCGCGCCGGGTCGTGCACGGGATCGTCCACCCGAGGCACCGGGACCCCTCCCGGCGGGCCCCTTGTGACGACCTGCCAAGAGCAGTTCCTACCCCTGAGCCGGGGTACGCCTCTTGATACGGGCCAGAATCGGGGAGGGGTCCCGCAGCGGGTGCGGACACTGGTCACAACTCCGTCTGCGTACCGACAGGCCCACGCACCGACAAGCCCACGAACCGAGGAGACCAGCGATGACCCTCTCCGCCAGCCTCGCGCGGGGTGTCGCGCCCACCACGCCTGGGACCCTGCATGCCCGTACCGTCACCGGTGAGCTCATGGCGCCGCCCAGGCCGGGCCGTACGCTTCGCTTCGGGCGCGGCCTGGAGCCGGACGTGGACCTGGGGGTCGGCATCGACGACCAGAGTGTGAGCCGCCAGCACGGAGAGCTGTCGTACCGCCAGGGGCTGTGGTGGCTGCGCAACACCGGAAAGCAACTCGTCCGGCTGCCGCGCGGCCGGATGATGCACGTCAGCACCGAGGCGATCCCCCTCGACGCCGGGTACACCCCGCTTTTCGTGAAGGGCTCCGGCTACCGTGAGCACCTGGTCGAGCTGTACGTGTCGGGCCACGACGACCACGGACCGGTGGCGCGACGGACCGCCGATACCGTGTCGCCGAGGATCTGGGCGCTCGACGACGACGAACGGCTGCTGTTGGTTGTCCTGGGCCAGCGGTATCTGCTGTACGAGGAGGACGCGCGCCCTCTGTCGTACGCCGTCGCCGCCAGGCAGCTCGCCTATCTCCGCCCGGACGGGCGCTGGACCGAGAGCAGGATCGAGCACCGGATGGAGGCCGTACGCCGCCGTCTGGACGGCGCCGGATTCAAGTACCCGCTGCTGCATGACAAATCCGAGGGCCGCCCCGGCGACAACCGTCTGCTGCACAACCTGCTCAAGGGGTTGGTGGAGTCCACGACGCTCGTACCACCGGACCTCGACCGGATGGAGGACGACGCGGCCTGGCCGGACTCCATGCCCTGAGGGACGGTGCCGCACGCCTGCCGACTGCCGTCAGCGCGCGCGGAGTCGGGCGGCGGCGGAGGCCGCGAGGTCCTTCGCCATCCCACAGAGCTTGTCGGTGGGCCGCTCGCCGCCGACGTCCAGGCGCACCATCTCGGCGGCGGTCTCGGCGTCCTGGCCGCTGTACCTGTGGTCCTCGACGAAGGCCGTACAGGTGTCGCCGTCGTCGTTCGACTCGACGACCGTGCGGTATCCACTGAGCGTGAGGACCGCGCCGTCCTGAGCGGACTTGGGCTGGTCCCGGAAGAAGCTCACCTCCGCGTCGAGCCCGTCGACGGTGCTCGACCACTCGCAGCCCCAGTTCGCGATGCCGGCGTCCGGTACGTCGGTCCTGAGGCCGGGTACGACGGACAGCGCCTCGGCGTCGAGGAGCTTGCAGGCGTTCGCCCAGGCCAGTGAGGCTTGCGGATAGGCCGATGCACGGCGCGGGACCGGACCGGCGTCGAGGACTTCGGCCGCGCTCGTGGCGGCTTTTTCGGCGACCGTGCACAGGGTCGCGTTACCGCCGTTCACCACGCCCTTGCCCATGTTGACGCGGATCTGGACCAGGGTGTCCTCGGTGTTGCCGTCGGCGGTCAGCAGCCGGTTGCACTCGTCGCTGTCCGCCTCGTCCTCCAGGACGCTGATCCTCCCGATCGTGCGGGAGGGCTTGACCCCCTCGGGCGGCGAGCCCTGAAGAAGGCGGATCGACACATCGATCCGGATCTTGTCGTCGATGCCCACGAGCACGTCGCAGCGGTCGAAGTTCCCGTAGTCCACGTCCTTGTGGACGCCCGCGTCGGCGAACTGGTCGAGCGCGGCGGTGTCGGCCAAGGCGCACACGTCCGCCGTGTGCGGGTCGCCGATCAGGGCCTGCGCCTCCTCCTTCTGGCTCTGGCCGGACACGGTGGTGGCCTTCCTGTCGCCGTCGCTGTCGCCGTCGTGGTCGGGGATGACGACGAGTCCCAGAGCCAGCACGGCGGCGCCGACACCGAGTGCGGCCGCGATCAGTGGCCGATGCCGACGTCGGCGCCCGGTGGCGGGGGTGGCCGTGTCCCCAGGGGCTTGGGGACCGGCTCCGGCGGCGACGTCCTCCAGCAGCCGCCTGACCTCGGTGGCGTCGGGGCGTTGCCGAGGGTCGCGGTGAAGCATGGCGGCGAGCACGGGGTACAGCGGTCCCATGGCGTCGGCGTCCATCTCGACGACACCCTGCTCGGCCTGCAAGTGCCTCAGACGCTCGGTGTTCTCCCAGGAGTCCGGGTCGTCCTGGTGGCCGTCACTCTCCTTCTCCTCGGGCTCGCCGCCGCGCGGCGGCACACCGGTGACCAGGGCGTGCAGGGTGGCCGCCAGGCAGAACACATCCGAGGCCGGCCGGGGGACATTGCCCCGGGCCAGTTCGGGAGCGGCGTAGTCCGGGGTGTAGCTGTACGGGCCGTTGACCGTGATGGTCTCGCTGCCGCCGACCCGGTAGGCGGCCCCGAAGTCCAGCAACTTCGCCTCACCGCGCCGGGTGAGGCCGATGTTGGCGGGCTTGACATCGCAGTGGACGATGCCCATCTCGTGCAGCGCGGCCAGCGCGTCGGCGAGCTGGGCACCGATGCGGGCCGCCCGCTCGGGGGATACCGGTGGCTGCCGGTCCAGTCCGCCGCCGGGCACGTACTCCATGACGAACCAGTAGGTGTCCGCCCTGCTCCTGCCGTCGTCCGGCGCCACGGTGACGACGTCGAACAGGGTCACGACGTGGGGATGGTCGCGGAACTTGGCCATGGCGCGCGGCTCGCCCAGCAGCCGCCGCACCGCGGTCTCACCCTCGCCGTCCGTCCGCTCCGGTTTCAGCGCGACGTCCTGGCCCACCACCGTGTCGTGGGCCAGCCACACATCGCCACCACGCCCCGCGCCGATGACCTCCTTGAGGACATAGCGGTCGGCGAACTCCTCCCCGGAACGCACGGATCTTCCCCCCTCGCTCGACTCCGGAACACACGGCCCGAGCCGCGCGCCGGATCGAACCTACTGCGTAGGGCGGACCGTATGCGGTGTCTACCCAGAGCCTTCATCAGTCGCACCCATGCGTAGCCGCAGTCCGGCCGGAAGCGATCGGACGACTGACCGAAAAGCGGCTCCGTCGGCCACGCGGTACCGGAGTTTCGGGAGGGGTCCCCGGCGGGGCGCGTACGGTGCGCGTCGGCCCGAACCGAACACCCTCGACGAGGAGGAGATCCTCCGTGCCAAGCACTCGGACCGTGCTGCTGGCGGGCATCACCGCAGCCGTCTCTGCCACCACGTTCGCGCTGTCCGCACACGCCGACACCCCGGCCGTGCACCAGGCGGCGGCCGCCGGATGCACGTATCCCGCCGAGGTCCTCGACCTGACCGACTGGAAGCTCACCCTGCCCACCGGCGAGGACGAGGATCCCACCGAGATCACCCAGCCCGAGCTGGCGACCTTCGCCGCCGATCCCTGGTTCCGGGCCGAATCCGGCTGCGACGCGGTCAGGTTCCGGGCCGCCGTCGACGGCGTGACGACGTCAGGCTCCAGCTACCCGCGCACCGAGCTGCGGGAGATGACCGACGGCGGCGAGGACGAAGCCGAATGGTCCACCACGGATGGCACCCACACCCTCGTGGTCAGAGAGGCGTTCATGACCCTGCCCGAGGAACGGCCGTGGCTGGTCGGCGCGCAGGTCCACGGCGGGGATGACGACGTCACCGTCTTCCGCCTCGAAGGCAGCAGCCTCTACATCACCGACGGCGACGAGCGCCACCACCACCTCGTCACCGACGACTACGAGCTGGGCACCGAGTTCGAGGCCAGGTTCGTGGCCGAGGACGGGGAGATCGACGTGTACTACAACGGCGAACGGCAGACCACGATCTCCCACGACGGCGACACCAACTACTTCAAGGCGGGCGCCTACACCCAGGCCAACTGCGACAACTCCGAGCCGTGCGCCGACGACAACTACGGCGAGGTCCGCATCTTCGGCATCAAGGCCACCCACTCCTGACCGCTGCGGCACCGGGGCCGACCTGGCGGCCAGTGCTTGTGGGATGCGGCCGGGCGATCGTTAGGCGTCGAAAACGCGGGCCTGGTAGCGACGCCAGGCTGGGCGGGCGGTGAGGCGCAGCAGCAGACGGATAGGCGCAGGCGCCTTGACGAGTTGCTGCGCGATGATCTCCGGGTCACCCACCTCCATGAACAGGCCGAAGATCATGGGGGCCTTGGAGGGCGGCAGGCTTTTGAGGTTGCGTTCGGCGACCGCGTCCCACTCGGGCTGGGTGACGGTGCGTGCGGCGACCGGCAGGAGATGCTTCTCCTCGTCGCGCAGATGCTCCTCCAGCAGGACGAGCAGGTGCTCGACGCGGTCGGCCAGCCGACTGCGGGCCGCACTGGTGGGGTTGACTCGCCAGGGTGGAATCAGGGCGGTGACCTCGTCGAGCATCCCGTGCACCGCTTCGTGCTGGGACTGCATCAGGCGCACCAGGGGAGCCAGTTCCTCGGGCACACGCTGCAGCAGCATGGGCCACAGCAACACGTCCTCGCCCTCGTGATGGTGGGTGAGCAGGCCGAGCATCAACTCCAGGTGGTCGGCGACCACACCGGCCCGTTTGCGGTCACCGTCGTTGACCGTGCTCACCAGAGACGCACCGGAGCGCAGGGCACGACGGAACGCGTCATGTGCCATGACCATGTCGCGAACGTCGGTCAGGCCGGGGCCGTGCAGGGCGTCACCGGGCGTGGCCTTCTCAGTCATCAGTCGTCTCCTTTGCCGGGTTGTGCTGCTTCGGACGTCCTTCCGACGCAACGCTGCGGACGTGCCCGATCGGGGGTTTCGTGGACGCCACCTGGATGTGGTCGGCCGTGCCCGCTTCGGCTGCCTGCCCGGGCGGTGCTCAAACGCGTATGAAGCGGACCGAGCCGGCCCCCGGCGATCGGAAAGGTCGTCCGGTCCGCCTGCCGGCGACGATGCGGAAGAACTCGGAACGGACCGTTACGCACGGCCGACCGTGCTCGCCGAGTCGGGACTGGTCTGGGGACAGAAGCCGGTGGTCCTCGGTGCGGAGAACCACCGACGGTGACGAGGGTTCTTCTGTTCAGGCGCCGAGGTGGCGGCGGAGCCATTGCCCCATCTGCTGGATGGCCTGGTCCACCTCGGGTACGCGTCCGGCGCCCAGGACGAAGGAGTGCTGGCCCTCGGGCATCGGGTGGACCTCGGAGGTGACCTTGAAGTCCGCGAGGCGGCGGCCGAGTTGGGCGCCGTCGTCGGCGAGGGTCTCGTACTCGCCGTAGTGGACGGTCGTGGGCGGCAGGCCGGTCAGATCGGCGTTCACGAGGCTGATCGCGGGGTCGGTGAAGTCGACTCCGGGGTCCTGCAGCCAGGCTCCCCGGAAGAGTTCGAGGGTGTTCCGGCTGAGCATCTTGTCGTTTGCCTCGTTGGCGTCCACTGCCGCGTTCTGGATGGTGAGGTCGGTCCACGGCGAGACGCTGACGATCGCACCCGGGGTGGCCTCCCCCTTCGCGAGCAGGCGCAGTGGCAGCATCACCGCGAGGGTGCCGCCGATCGAGTGGCCCGTGCTGCCGATGTTCCGCGGCTCATAGCCCTGCGAGAGCAGCCACCGGTACGCCGTCTCGGCGTCGTCGAGCTGGGCGGGGTAGGGGTGTTCGGGTGCCAGGCGGAAGTCCACGACGAGGGAGCGGGCGCCGGCCGCCTTGGCGATGTGGCCGGCGGCCTTGCGGTCGGAGTGCATCGAGGCGGTGACGGATCCGCCGAAGTGGAAGTGCAGCAGCGCCTTGTCGGGGTCGGCACCCTCGGGGATGGCCCACAGGGCGGGGACGCCGTTCGCGTCGACGTCGGCGTAGGTGACGCCTTCCGGTTCGGTCGACGCTTTGTGGTGAGAGTCGGCGATGTCGCGGACGATGGCCAGGTCGAGGCCGGGTGTGACCAACTTCGCGTTCGTGCTCGCGAGGAACTGCGCGAACTGCTGTGCTTCTGGACTGATTCCCATGGTGATATTCCTCTTCAGGTCACTGCTGCGCCCGCTTTTCGCGCGCAGTCAGGTCGATGTGCTGGTGGCGACGTCAGCCGGTCAGCCGGGCATCCGGTTGGTCTTGCGGACCTGCTTGTCGAACGTTCCGGCGGGGACGAGGCGGCGCGCCGCGCTGACGCGTGAGGCGAGGGGGCCGGCGGTGTAGCGCAGCTTCGGCTTCTTGTCGGTGGCTGCCGTGACGATCACTTTGGCGACGACGGCGGGGTCGTCGCCGTCCTTCATCGCATCCGCGATCATCTCGTCGAAGACGCGCCGTCGCTCCGCGTACAGCGGCAGCGGGGTGTCGGGCTGCGCGGCGTTGGTGTCGAAGCTGGTCTTGGTGTAGCCGGGCTCGACGAGGAGGACCCGGACGCCGTGCTCGCGGACCTCGTGGTCCAGGGACTCGGAATAGCCCTCGATCGCGTGCTTCGCCGAGACGTAGAGGGCCATGAAGGGCTGGGGGATGACCCCGAGGATGGACGAGACGTTGACGATGCGTCCGCCTCCCTGGGCGCGCAGGTGCGGCAGGACCGCCTTCGTCATACGCATGACACCGAAGACGTTGATGTCGAAGACGCTCTGGGCTTGGGCGACGGAGTTCTCCTCGACGGCAAACCGGCTGAGCCGATACCAGCGTTGTTGACCAGGACATCGATCCGCCCGAACCGGTCGATCACCTGTTCGACGACGGCGGTGGCGGATTCATCGCTCGCCACGTCGAGGTCGAGGTACGTCACCCCGGCGGGCGGGGTGAGTCCCGAGGTTTTCCGGCCGGTTCCGATTACCTCGAAACCCGCTGCGACGAGGGCGCGGGCCGTTGTCTTGCCGATACCCGATGACGCTCCCGTCACGAGTGCCACCGGCTGGGTTGTTGCCATCACTGGCTCCTTGCGTCATTGGATTACGATCGTTTGTCGTACGATCGTAAGGCTATAGAGAATGGCGACCGATGGCAAGTGCTCACCTCCGGCGATCCGGGAATCCTGTCGCGAGGTCTGGCCCCTGGCCGGGCTGGCGACGTCGTCGCGTCATCCGACGCGGATGCGGCATCGGAGTGTCTCTGGTGTCCAAAACCCTGGGTCAGGGCCCGCCATCAGGTGCACCTTCGGGTCGGGCTTGTAGCTGGGGATCAGTTCGGCGGACAGGATGGTGTCGAACGGCAGTCGGCCGGCGCGGGCAAGGTGGATGAGTAGCGCGGTGCTGCCGTTGGACAGGGTGGCGGTGATACGGGTCTCGCGCAGCTGGGGCCGACCGTCGCGGCTGTCGGGCCATGGGTTCAGGCGGTGCCAGGCGTTGACGAGTTGGGCCCGGTCGGTGTCGGTGAACTCGGTCAGGCCGTGCTCGGTGAGCACTTCGTCGAGCATCGATCTGGGTTTTGGCCGAGGTGAGTGAGGTGTGGTCGAAGGAGGCGAGCCGGCCGACGATCGTGTCGACGAACGCGTCGAGTTCGCTGTCCGAGAGGGCGCGGGTGGTCCAGCCCCAGCGCTCGGCGCTGTCGGCGTCGTAGTCGTCGCTGGAGAGGATGGCCCCCAGGGCGCGGTCGCGCCCGATGGCGCGGGGGAGGCGGTCGGTGCCGCCACCGCCGGGGAGCAGTCCGCTGCCGACCTCCGGCTACCCGAAGATTGCTTTCTCCCGGCTGGCGTACCCGCAAATCGAGGGCGAGGGCGAGGGCGAGGGCGAGTTCGTTCGCCGCCGCGGGTGCGTCCGCGGATGGCCGCGATGGTGATGTAGGGCCCCTTGGAGAGTTCCAGGACCAGATTCGTCCAGGCCGGCTCCGCGTTCTCGTCCTCGGGGCGGGGAGGTCTGGGGATGGCTTGCTGAGCGGGTCCGGCGGTCTTGCTCCCGGCGGTTGCCCGGTTGCCGTTCATTCCTGGTAGTGCGGGAGGATCTCGCTGTTCTTGACGTAGGTGAGGGCGGCGGTGACGTCGTAGGCGTGGATCGCGGAGGTCAGCGGTGTCAGCTGGTCGGACAGGTCGTGGATCAGGTTGCCGGTGAAGAAGGCGTCCCGTGCTGCGGTGTCGGTGAAGCCGAGCGTGAGGGAGGCGTGGAAGCGCTGGTCGTGGGGGTTGTCGTGGGCGACGTTCGGGGTGTCCCAGAGCTTTTCGATCCAGGGCAGGAACGTCTGTGTGCGCAGTTCCTTGAGGACTCCGGTGCCGGCGAGGGCGGGGGCGAGCTGCTTGTTGACGAACTTGCGGAACTCGCCCGCGCCGGCCCCGTCTGTGCGGCGCAGGTAGACCAGGACGCGGGCACCGACCTTCTCGTCCGGGCCTGCCACGTCGTACCAGCGGGAGGAGTTCGGCGGGCCGGCGTAGAGCAGGGTGCGGCGGAACACGTTGATCTCGTCCTGGTAGGCCAGCTTGGTCTGTGTGCGCCCCTGCGCGGGCGCGAGCGCCGATCGGAAGGTGACTTCGGCGACGCCGTCGATCTTCCGGTCGACGGGGATCGAGGTCTCCACTCCGCCGGTAGTCGGCCACCGGCCGGGGTTGTGCTCGGCGAGGTGGATCTGGCGGTACTCCTGAAGGCCCGGGGTGGCGGAGATGATCCCTGAGTGCGGGCCCTTCCAGTAGTCCATGCCGGTCTGGCGAGGCTGGTCGGTGCGCACCCACAACAGGATCGAGGAGGTGAGGTGCTTCGTCACGTCCAGTTGCACGGCGGCTGGTGGCATGCTCATGGTGTTGCCTTTCTCTTCCTGGTCAGGTGGTGGTCATCGGGCGAGGAACTCGACCGCGACCGGGGCGAACTCCTCGTGGTACTGGAAGATGCCGCCGTGCCCGGAGTCGGGGTAGATGATGAGCTGGCTGTTTTTGATGCGCCGGTGCAGGTCCTCGGAGAGGACCGAGGGGACCATGCGGTCGTTGTCGCCGTTGGCGATCAGCGTGGGATGGGTGAGCTTCGACAGGTCGTCGGGGGTGGAGCGCCCCCACTTCTTGATCGCCTTCAGCTGCGTCTGGAACGCCTTGACCTTGATCTTCGCGTCGCGGTCGACGGTGCGCTCGGTGAGCCGGCTGACGAACGCGCGCGCGGCGGCCTTACCGGTGGCGTTGCGGTTGAAGAACAGGAACTCCTTGGGGTCCGACCGGGTCGCGGTGGCGCGCAGCGTGTCCCAGTACGTGGTGGCGACCACCTTCTCGATGTCCTTGCCGCCCTTGGGCCCGGTGCCGGTGAGGACGAGTCTGCGGACGAGTTCGGGGTGCTTGACCACCAGGGCCTGGGCGACGAAGCCGCCCAGGGAGAAGGAGAAGATGTCGATCTTGTCGAAGCCGAGTGCCGAGATGAACGTGTAGGCGTCGTCGGCCATCGCCTCGACGCTGTCCGGCACCTGGCCGGTGGAGGCTCCGACACCGCGGTTGTCGAAGGTGATGACGTGACGGCCTCTGGCGATGGGGTCGATGATGCGCGGGTCCCAGTTGTCCAGGGTCGCGGCGAGGTGGACGAAGAAGACGACCGGGATGCCGCCTTTGGGCCCCAGCTCGCGGTAGGCGTAGGTGACACCGCCGACGCTGATGGTGCGGGCCGGGGCCTTCGCGTAGGAGGTGATGACGGGCTCGTTCGGGGTGACGCTGGTACTCATGACGGCTTCTCCTTGCTTGTTTCGTGCCGGTGCGGGTCGGGTCGCCTGCCCCGGTCGGGCGGGATCAGCAGTCGCCGGTGGTGACCCGCTCTGCAGCGGACGCCACCAAGGGACAGGGGCTGTGCGACCACCCCTTCCGAGCCCGGGACTCGCCGGTCACGAGCGCCATCACCGGGAGGGCGATCCTTATTGGCTTACGACCGTAATGCTATCGGAGTGGCCGAGAGGTCGCAAGCGAGTTCCGAGATGAGTGGGATCGTGTGGCGGCCTACCGGTCGAGCACCGGCGCACGCCGTCAGCCGGGAACGTCACGGCGGAGAACGGGGCGCAGCGTGTGCGGCAGCGAGCGCGCCGCGTCGGCGATGACGAACACTTGACGATCACCCGGAAGACCATCCCTGCTCTCGCGGACCGCCTTTGCCGAAGAACATCGAAGGCACCCGCGCCAAGCTGAAACGCCTCATCAGGCTCGACACCCTCACCGAGGCCGACGCCGGCAGCTTCACCAGGAAGCAGTAGTCGCCCACTGAGCTCTCGGTGGTTGCTTCACGGTCGGCAGTCGGCCGGTCGGTTGTGTGTGCGGAGTTGTCTGTCGAAGGCCCGGGCGGGAACGACGTGGCGGAGCATGCTGATGCCTCCGGGTTGTCGGGCCGACGGCGTAGGGCAGTTTCGCGAATGCGCTGATCACGTTTCCGACGCTACTGGTGAAGGGCTGGCAACGGATCCGTCACCGTATCGGTCACGGAACTGCCAAATCTGGTGTGAACGCGGGTACCAGGAGTAACTCGGGCGATAGCTGGCCCTTACGGTTTCAAGCAAATGGACCTATACGGACGGCGCCATGAGCAGGCAGTCCTTGACCGGATCCTTGCCGGTGCTCGGCAGGGCGACGGGGCAACGCTGGTGTTGTGGGGGGGCCTCGGTATCGGCAAGACCGCCCTGCTGGAACACGTGGCTGAGTCCGCGGCTGCGGACTTCACCGTTTTGCGATGCGGGGGCACGCGCCTTGAGCCGGGGGTGGCCTTCGCCGCGCTGCACGAATTGCTGTGGCCGGTGACGGACCGGATCAGCACCCTCCCCGAGCCGCAGGCCAACGCCCTGAACGGGGCGCTCGGCATCAGCGGCGACGTGGCGGACCCGTTCCTGACCAGCGTGGCGGTGCTGACGCTCGTCGGCGAGCTGGCCGGGGAACGGCCGGTGCTGATCGCCAACGTCTTCCCCAAACTCGGCATCGTCTCGCGCGCCGACCTCGCGCGCGTCGACTTCGAGGACGGACTGCGTCTGATCGGCTGACCGGCCGCCTTCGGGGACGGACCGGGCGACCCGCCGACGCCCAGCGCCGGGGTAGAGCTCGTCGTCATTCACACCCGGGATGCCCCACGATGCGGTGATGCCCCGGCCGGTGGGGGCCGCACCTCCTTGGGCGCCACCGCCAGATTCCTGCAGCAACCGGTACTGCGGTTTCGAGCGCCCGTGCCGCAAATGCGGTCGGCTCGGATAGGCGGCTTGGGCGGCGCAGCAGTCGCCGTCCGCCAGGTAGGACGCCTGCCCCCGGCTCGTTGCTCTGGGAAAACCCCTCAGGTCCGATGCCGGACGTCGAAGTGCGCGGAGTGCGTGGTCAGCTTGCCGAGCAACTCGATGAGGGTCTGCTGCTCGTCCTCACTGAGGGCGCCCGCCCACTCCTGTTCGCGTGCGTTGTGTGCCTGGAAGGCAGTGGTGATCGCCTGCACGCCGGCCTCGGTGAGGCCGAGCTGGACCGCGCGTCCGTCGTAGGAGGCGCGCTCCTTGCTCACCAGGCCGTCCCGTTCCAGCGTGTTCACCAGTGCCGACACGGCGGCTCGGCTCATGCCGGACAGCTCCGCGACCTTCTTCGACTCGACCGGGCCCGACAGCCAGATGGCGAACAGCACCCGGAAGCCGGGCCATGACCAGCCGCGAGGCCGGTGTACGGCGGATTCGAGGTCGTAGACGAGCATGTTGGCCGCGCGGTGGAGGGTGAGCACCAGCCGCATGGCGACCGGGTCGATGCCGGGGAGTTCCCGCGAGGTGCGGTCGACGGCGTGGTCGATGAACGACCAGAAGTGCAGGTGGTCGGCGTCCAGCGGTTCCGGTTCCTGGGTCACAGTCGGAGTGTAGGTCGGGGTCCAGGTAGGTCGGCCAGGTAGGTCGTCCAGGTTTCCGGACCGTGAAAAACCTTCACCTGGGGGCTTCCCCGGAGATGCCGACGGGAGTACGGTCCCCAATTAATCAAAGCATTGATTACATGCTCTGCGTATCAGTCGTCCCGCTTTGTCCCCTGGGTCCGCCGAGGGGACAGGTCTCCTCCCGGCCGTGCGTCGCGATGTGCGATCGATCCCAAGGAGCCTCGTATGCCCGAAGCATTCGCTCCCCCCAGTCCCGGCGCGCTGCGTGCCTGCATGTCCCGTTTCGCCACCGGTGTCACGGTGGTGTCGTACGCCACCGACAGCGGTCCGCGGGGCGCCACCATGAACTCCTTCACGTCCGTGTCCGCCGAACCGCCGCTGGTCCTGGTCAGCGTCGCCCGACGGGCCCGCTGCCACGACCAGCTGGCCGACGGGCCCTTCTGCGTGAACATCCTCGGCGCCGAACAGGAGCAGCTGGCCCGGCTGTTCGCGGGGGCCCCGAGCACCCTGGAGCCCCGCTGGGCGGAGGGCGCGCGCGTCCCCCGGCTGGCCGACCCGCTCGCCTGGGTGGAATGCGAGCCCTGGCGCGCGTACGACGGCGGCGACCACACCCTGGTCCTCGGCCGCGTCATCGACCTCGGTCACCGCGACGGCGACGCCCTGACCTACGCCTGGAGCCGTTTCGCGTCCACGACCGAGTCGACCGACGGCATCGAGCACCTCTTCTGAAGCTCTCTTCCGCCCGGTCCGCCCCCCTCCCTCGAACTCCACCGCACTCCCAGGAGAACCACATGGCCGCACGCACCGGCAAGGAATTCCTCGACCGCCTCTCCCGGTCCCGCCCCACCGTGCACATCCAGGGCGAGACGCTCACCGGAGGAATCCAGGAACACCCCGCTTTCCGCAACGTGGTGCAGACCTACGCCGAGCTGTACGACCTCCAGCACAGCGACGAACACAAGGACGTCCTGACGTACGCCTCGCCCACCTCCGGTGAGCCGGTCGGCACGTCCTTCCTCACTCCGCGCACACCCGACGACCTCGTCAAGCGCCGTAAGGCGTTCAAGGTGTGGGCCGACCACAGCAACGGCATGCTCGGCCGCACCGGCGACTACATGAACAGCTCCCTGATGGCCCTCGCCTCGGCCGCCGACTGGTTCGCCCAGGCCGACCCCGCTTTCGGCGAGAACATCAGCCGCTACTACGAGAAGGCCCGCGAGGAGGATCTGCTGTGTACGCACACGCTGATCCCGCCGCAGGTCAACCGGGCGGTGGCCGGTACCCAGCAGGCGGGCGGCAAGCTCGCGGCACGCATCGTGAAGGAGGACGACAACGGCGTGGTGATCCGCGGGGCGCGCATGCTCGCCACCATCGCCCCCTTCGCCGACGAGATGCTCGTCTTCCCCTCGACCGTGCTCCGCGGCACCCCGGAGGACAAGCCGTACTCGTACGCCTTCGCCATACCCAACGACACCCCCGGCCTGCGCTACATCGCCCGCGAGCCCCTCGACTACGACCGCCCGCGCCACGACCACCCCCTCGCCTCCCGCTTCGAGGAATCGGACTGCGTTGTCGTCTTCGACGACGTGCACGTGCCCTTCGAGCGCTGCTTCGCCCTCGGTGACGCCGAGTTGTGCAACGGCTTCTACTCGCAGACGTCCTCCGTGGTGCACATGACCCACCAGGTCGTCACCCGCACCACCGCCAAGACCGAGTACATCCTCGGACTGGTGACCCTGCTCACCGAGGCCATCGGCATCGAGCAGTTCCAGCACGTCCAGGAGGACATCGCCGAGATCATCACCACCCTGGAGACACTGCGCGCCTTCCTGCGCGCGGCGGAAGCGGACGCCGAGATCAACGAGTACGGGGTGCTGACCCCGGCCTGGGCCCCCCTCAACGCCGCCCGCAACCTCTACCCCAAGCTCTACCAGCGCTTCCCGCAGATCCTGCGCAAGCTCGGCGCCTCCGGCCTGATGGCCACCCCGACCGAACTCGACATCACCGGCCCGGCCGCCGCCGACATCGAGGCCTACCTCCAGTCGGCCACCCTCACCGGCGCCGAGCGCGTGAAGCTGTTCCGTCTCGTCTGGGACACCTGCATCTCCGCCTTCTCCAGCCGCCAGGCCCTGTACGAGTACTACTTCTTCGGCGACCCGGTGCGCATGGCGGGCGCGTACGTGAAGTCGTACGACCGCGAGCCGTACAAGGCGAAGGTCCAGGGCTTCCTGAACCAGCACAGCCTGGATCAGCACAGTCTGGAGCGCTCCTGATGACGCACCCTCTGGGGGACCCCCCGTCGAAGATCATCGCTGTTCATCTCAACTACCCAAGCCGGGCCAAGGAGCGCGGCCGGATCCCGGCCCAGCCCTCCTACTTCCTCAAGCCCCCCTCGTCGCTGGCAGGTACCCAGGAGGCCATCGTCCGCCCGGAGGGGTGTGAACTCCTGGGCTTCGAGGGCGAGATCGCCCTGGTCGTCGGCAGCCGGGCCCAGCGGGTGCGGCCCGAGGACGGCTGGTCCCACGTGCGGTGGGTGACCGCCGCGAACGACGCCGGGGTCTACGACCTGCGGTACGCCGACCGCGGCTCCAACCTTCGCTCCAAGGGCGCCGACGGCTTCACCCCGATCGGGCCGCGCCTGCTCGATGCCCGCCAACTCGACCCGGCCGCGCTCCGGTTGCGTACCTGGGTCAACGGCGAACTCGTGCAGGACGACACCACCGACACGCTCCTCTTCCCCTTCGGACAGCTCGTCGCCGATCTGTCGAGACTGGTCACGCTGGAGCCCGGGGACGTCATCCTGACGGGCACTCCGGCCGGCGCGTCCGTCGTCTCCCCCGGCGACACGGTCGAGGTCGAGGTCACCGGCGGCGGGCAGTCCACCGGGCGGCTGCGCAACCCCATCGCTTCCGGGCCCGCCCTGGAGACATACGGCGCGATGCCGAGGACGGACGCGGCGGAACGCGAGGCCGCCCACGGAGCCGCGTACACCCCCGAGCCTCTGCTCGACGAACGCATCGAGGACGGACTGCGTTCGGTCGCGGTCGCCACGCTCAGCGCACAGTTGCGGGGGCGCGGACTGCCGCACATGTCCATCGACGGGGTACGCCCCACACGGCCGGACACGAAGATGGTCGGCGTCGCCCACACGCTGCGCTATCTGCCGCTGCGCGAGGACCTGTTCAAGCGGTACGGCAACGGCATGAACGCCCAGAAGCGGGCCATCGAGCAGCTGCGACCCGGCCATGTGCTGGTCATGGACGCCCGCCGGGACACCTCCGCCGGCACCATCGGCGACATCCTCGCCCTGCGCGCCCAGCAGCGCGGCGCCGCCGGGGTCGTCACCGACGGAGGCCTGCGCGACAGCATCGCCGTCACCGAACTGGGCCTGCCCGTCTACCACGGCGGCGCCCACCCCTCGGTGCTCGGCCGCCGCCACGTCCCCTGGGACACGGGGGTGCCGATCGCCTGCGGCGGAGCCCTCGTGCAGCCCGGCGACCTGCTGGTGGGAGACGCGGACGGCGTGGTCGTCGTGCCGCCCGAGCTGGCCGAGGACTTGATCGCCGACTGCCGGGAGCAGGAACAGCGGGAGCGCTTCATCACCGAGCAGGTGCGCGCCGGACACGACATCGACGGCCTGTATCCCCTCGGCCCCGACTGGCACGAGACGTACGAGCGGTGGCGCAAGCAGCACAGCACGCAAGGAGAGCACTCATGAAGTTCCGCAGCGACCCGTCCACCATCCGCGGCTCCATCGCTCCCACCATCACTCCGTTCACCTTGGACGGAGCCGTCGACCACGACAGCCTGCGCGCGCTGATCCGCTTCCAGCTGGAGTCCGGTTCGCACGGCATCTCGCTGGGCGGCTCCACCGGCGAGCCCAGCGCGCAGAGCGTGGCCGAGCGGATCGCGGGGATGCGGACGGCGGTCGAGGAGATCGGCGACCGCGTCCCGTTCCTGCCCGGGACCGGCTCCCACAAGCTCGACGAGACTCTTGAACTCACCGCTGCCGCACAGGAGTTGGGCGCGGACGCGGCGCTGGTCATCACGCCGTACTACGCGCGCCCCACGCAGGAGGCGCTGTACCAGTGGTACGCGACAGTGGCCCGGGAGTTCCCGGACCTGCCGATCGTCGCCTACAACGTGCCCTCGCGCACGGCCGTCGACATCGCGCCGGAGACGGTCAAGCGGCTGTTCACCGACTTCGAGAACTTCGTCGGGGTGAAGGAGACGACGAAGGACTTCGAGCACTTCTCGCGCGTGCTGCACGCCTGCGGGCGTTCGCTGCTGGTGTGGTCCGGCATCGAGCTGCTGTGCCTGCCGCTGCTCGCGCTCGGCGGTGCAGGGTTCGTCTCCGCCGTCGCCAATCTCGCGCCCGGTGCGGTGGCTCGGATGTACGAGCTGTGGGAGGCGGGCGACTTCGACGGTGCCCGCGATATCCACTACCGCCTCCACCCGCTCGTCGACCTCCTGTTCGTCGAGACCAACCCGGCACCGGCGAAGTGGGTGCTGCACCAGCAGGGACGTATCGCGTCGCCCCATGTCCGCCCGCCGCTGATCACCCCCACCGACGCGGGCCTGTCGAAGATCCGCGCGCTGCTCCGCGAGGGCGGAGACCTCACCCAGCAGATCGGAGCCGCGCAGTGAGCCCCACCCCTGAGCACCTTCCCTCCGTGATCCGGCACTGGATCGGCGGCGAACTGGTGGACGCGGCCGACAGCCGCACGTTCGACGTCGCCGACCCGGTCTCCAACAGGGCCTACGCGCAGGCCGCGCGTGGCTCCGCGGCCGACGTGGACCGGGCGGTGACGGCTGCCCGGGTCGCGTTCCCGGAGTGGGCCGGGCTGTCCAACCGGGCACGCGCGGGTGTCCTGTACCGGATCGCCGACGCCGTCGAGGCCCGTCATGACCGGCTCGCCGCCTTCGAGTCGTACGACTCCGGGCTGCCGATCACCCAGGCCCGCGGCCAGGCACGCCGGGCCGCCGAGAACTTCCGCTACTTCGCGGATGTCATCGTGGCTCTGGGCGAGGAGGCGTTCCGGCAGGGCGAGGACCAGTTCAGCTATGTTGTGCGCACCCCTGTGGGAGTTGCCGGGCTGATCACGCCATGGAACACCCCCTTCATGTTGGAGAGTTGGAAGCTGGCCCCAGCCCTGGCGTCCGGCTGCACCCTGATCCTCAAGCCCGCCGAGTGGACCCCGCTGTCGGCGTCCCTCTGGCCGGAGATCTTCGACGAGGCCGGCGTCCCGGCCGGAGTGGTGAACATCGTCCACGGCATCGGCGAGGAGGCCGGCCAGGCCCTCGTCGACCACCCGGACGTGCCGCTGATCTCCTTCACCGGTTCCTCCGACACGGGCCGGCACATCATCCGCTCCTCCGCCGAGCACCTGAAGACGGTGTCGATGGAGCTGGGCGGCAAGTCCCCGGTCGTCGTGTTTGCCGACGCCGAACTCGAAGCCGCCCTGGACTCGGTCGTGTTCGGCGTGTTCTCCCTCAACGGCGAGCGCTGCACGGCCGGTTCACGCGTCCTCGTCGAGCGCCCGCTGTACGAGGAGTTCACCCGGCGACTGGCGGAGCGGGCCGCCAACGTACGCGTCGGGCTCCCTTCCGACCCGGCCACCGAGGTCGGTGCGCTGGTCCACCCCGAGCACTACGAACGCGTCCTGAACTACGTGGAGATCGGCAAGAAGGAGGCCCGCCTCGTCGCGGGCGGCACCCGCCCCGCCCACCTCGCCGACGGCAACTACCTCCAGCCCACCGTCTTCGCCGACGTCGAACGCGACGCCCGGATCTTCCAGGAGGAGATCTTCGGCCCCGTCGTGGCCGTCGCCCCCTTCGACGACGAGACCGAGGCGATCGACCTCGCGAACGCCACGCAGTTCGGCCTGGCCGCCTACGTCTGGACCTCGGACCTCAAGCGCGGCCATCGCATCGCGCACGCCGTCGAATCCGGCATGGTCTGGATCAACTCCCACAACGTCCGCGACCTGCGCACCCCCTTCGGCGGGGTCAAGGCCTCCGGTGTCGGCCGCGAGGGCGGCGCGCACAGCATCGACTTCTACACCGAATCGAAGATCGTCCACGTTGCCCTCGCCGAGGTGCACACCCCCCGCTTCGGAGTCACCTCATGACCACCTCGAACGCCCCCGACGTCGTCCGGTCCGCCTACGCCCAGCTCGCCGTCACCGACCTCGGCGCGGCCCGCTGGTTCTGGGTCGACATGCTCGGCTTCCACATCCAGTACGAGGACGCCGAGTCGCTGTACCTGCGCGGCACGGACGAACTCACCCACCACTCGCTGGTGCTGCGCAAGGGCGACCTGGCCGCCCTCGACCACATCTCCTATCGCGTCCGCACCCCCGAGGACGTCGACAAGGCAGAGAAGTTCTTCGCCGACCTTGGCCGTCCCGTCCGGCGCGTGAAGAAGGGCGAGGGAACACACGGCATCGGCGACGCGGTCCGCGTCATCGACCCGCTCGGCTTCCCCGTGGAGTTCTTCCACGAGATCGACCGCGCCGAACGCCTCATCCAGCGCTACGACCTCCGCCACGGCGCCGAGATCGCCCGCCTCGACCACTTCAACATCTGCACCCCCGACATCCCGGCCGCCTACGCCCACTACAAGTCCCTCGGCTTCGGCTGCTCGGAAACGATCGAGGGCGACGAGCACGAGCTGTACGCGGCCTGGATGTACCGCAAGCAGACCGTCCACGACGTCGCCTTCACCGGCGGCGCCGGGCCGCGCCTGCACCATGTCGGGGTGGCGACCCACGAATCCCACCAGGTCCTGCGCGCGGCCGACCTGTTCGGCTCGCTGCACAAAGAGCACCACATCGAACGCGGCCCCGGCCGGCACGGCGTCTCCAACGCCTTCTACCTCTACCTGCGCGACCCCGACGGCCACCGCGTGGAGATCTACACCTCCGACTACTACACCGGCGACCCGGACCATGAGACGTACCGATGGAACGTCCGCGACGACCGCCGCCGCGACTTCTGGGGCAACGCCGTCATCGAGTCCTGGTACAAGGAGGCCGCCCCCGTCCTCGACCTGGACGGACGCCCGCAGCCGGTGACCGACACCGTCCTCGACGAGTCCGCGGTTCAGGTGGGTGCGGACGGCCTCGGCTGATACTCCGGGCGGTGGGGGACTCGGAGGTGTTTCGCGCCCTTCCGGGACCCCTCACCGCACCCTCGGTAGTCACGAGATCTTCCCATCCACCCCATTCATCACTCTTTGTAAAAACCGGATACGACAGTTAGCATCCGGCGGCACGCCTACCTGCCGGTTTGCCGAAGGACCCGCAGAGGAGACTCATGCCCTCGATGACGACTCCGTCGGACGACACCTCCGCAGGACGCTTCGAGTTCTGGCGGGAAGTGGTCGGCCAGAGCTTTGTGCCGCTGGAAGCGCTGCCGCGCGAGGTTCCCGACTTCCGCGCCTCTCTGCACACCGCCCAGCTCGGCGCGGTGCAGGTGTCCGTGGTGGCCGCGGATCCGCACGTCGTCGCCCACACCCGTAGGCACATCGCCACCGACCCGGCCGATTTCGTCAAGGTGAGTCTTCAACTGGCCGGGCGGTGCATGCTGACCCAGGCGGACCGCCAGGCCCTGCTCAAGCCGGGCGAGCTGGCCATCTACGACACCCGGCACCCGTACACACTCGATTTCGACCAGCCGTACCGCACACTCGTGCTGATGTTCCCGCGGGTCATGCTCCGGCTGCCCGAGCGCGACCTGACCCGCGTGATCGCCACCACCGTGTCGTGCGGCGACGGACTGGGGCCCGTGGTGCACCCGTTCCTGTGCGGACTGGCCGGGCAGGTGCGGCAACTGGACGCTCTCGGCACGCCGCGGCTCGCGGACAGCGTGGTCGACCTGGTCGGCGCGATGCTCTCGGACCGGTGCGCCGTGCACGTGACGCAGCAGGACGACGGGCGGGAACTGCTGGCCCAGCGGATCCTCACGTACATGGAGCAGCGGCTCTCCGACCCGGGGCTCGGCCCCGACCGGATCGCGGACGCCCACCACATCTCGCGGCGCTTCCTCTACAAGCTGCTGGCCGAGCGGGGGTACACGGTCTCGGGCTGGCTCCGGGAGCGTCGCCTCGCCGAGTGTCTGCGCGACCTCGCGGACCCCGCGCTCGCCCCTATGCCCGTCGCCACCGTCGGAAGCCGCTGGGGCTTTCCCGACCCCGCCCACTTCAGCCACGCCTTCAAGAGCGCCTACGGCATGAGCCCGTCGGAGGCACGCGGGGCCGGCCGCACGGCGCTGGGCGCCTAGCGAGCGCTCAGGTCCCGAGTACGGCGGACCGCCGTTCGTGCCCGCCTCCGCAAGACACGGTGCACCGCCGCACAAGCCGGTAGCCCATGCGTCTGTGAGCCTCCCGGCATGCGAGCAACACACACCGTTTACGACCACATCGTGGTGGGCGCCGGATCCGCGGGCTGTGCGCTCGCGCGCAGACTCGTGGATGCCGGTCGGACCGTCCTGCTGATCGAGATGGGCGACCGGGACGACAACCCGGCCATCCACGACCCCGGGCGCCTGTGGGAACTGTGGAACTCCCCGCAGGACCACGCGTACACCACCGAACCCCAGCGGCACGCCTCCGGAACCCAGGTGTTCTGGCCGCGCGGCAAGGTCCTCGGCGGCTCCAGCGCCCTGAACGGCATGATCTACGTCCGCGGCAACCGGGCCGACTACGACAGCTGGGCCTACCAGGGGGCTGCGGGCTGGTCGTACGACGAGGTGCTGCCGTACTTCAAGCGCTCGGAGGACTTCGAGGACGGCGCGTCGGCCTACCACGGGGCCGGCGGCCCGCTGCCCGTCAGCCGGAACCACGCCCCCAACCCGGTTACCACCGCCTTCGTCGAGGCATGCCAGGACTACGGGATCCCGTACAACGACGACTGCAACGGCCAGGACCAGCTCGGCGTGAACCTGCTGCACCGCAACATCCGCGACGGCAAGCGGGTCAGTGCGTGGACCGCCTTCATGGAGCCGGTGCTCGACAGTGCGCTGCTGACGGTGATGACCGGCGCGGCGGTCACGCGCGTCCTGGTGGACGGTGGCCGGGCGCGGGGCGTCGAGGTGCTGCGCGAGGGCCGTACGACGGAGATCCGCTGCGAAGGGGACGTGATCCTGTCCGGCGGCACCGTCGGCTCGGCCCAGCTGCTCCTGCTCAGCGGTGTCGGGCCGGCGGACGAGCTGCGGGACCTCGGGATCGGGGCGACCGCGGACCTGCCGGGAGTGGGCGCGAACCTGCACGACCACACCCTCGCTCCGGTGGTGTGGGAGTCGGCACGGCTGGTGCCGCAGGGTACGGCCAACAAGCTGGAGGCCCACTACTTCGCCAAGTCCGACCCGGCGCTGGCCGTGCCGGACCTGCAGCCACTGATGTCGCACCTGCCCCTGCCGGTGCCCGACATGAACGTTCCGGGGGAGGGCCACGGCTTCTCGGTCCTCGCCGGGACGATCCGTCCGCTCAGCCGTGGCCGCCTGTGGCTGCGCTCGGCCGACCCCAGCCAGGCTCCGGCCCTGGACCCCGGCTACTTCTCCGAGCCGTCGGACCTCGCGGCCATGGTGCGGGCCGTGCAGCAGGTGCGGGAGATCGGCGAGGAGAAGTCGCTGGGCGACTGGCGGGCCCGCGAGATCGCACCCGGACCGTACGTACGGACAGACGCGGAGGTCGCCGCGTACATCAAGCGGACCCTCCTCAGCTACCACCACCAGGTGGGCACCTGCCGGATGGGCATCGACCGTATGGCGGTCGTCGATCCGCAGCTGCGCGTCCACGGCGTGGCCGGGCTGCGCGTCGCGGACGCCTCCGTCATGCCCTCCATCACCTCCGGCAACACCCACGCACCTGCCGTCATGATCGGCGAGCGCTGCGCCGACCTCATCCTGGGAGCACAGCTGTGACCAACACCCTTTTCATCGGCGGCGAATGGCAGGCCGCGTCCTCCGGAGCGGAGTTCGAGACCCTGGACCCGGCGACGGGGCAACCCCACGCCCAGGTGTCCCTGGCGGGGACCGCGGACGCCGACGCGGCCGTACGGGCCGCCCGCGCCGCCTTCGAGAACCCGGAGTGGGCGGGACTCACCCCGGCCCGGCGCGCCCGGATCCTGTGGCGCATCGGCGACCTCATCGAAGAACACGCCGATGAATTGGCCGAGTTGGAGACGCGCGACCAAGGCCAGCTGCTCGGCGTCTCCATGGCGGTCAGCGTCGCCACCGCTGCCGAGCACTTCCGCCACTACGCGGGCTGGGTCACCAAGATCTACGGCGAGACGGCGCCACTGTCCATCCCCGGCGTGCTGCAGTACACCAAGCGCGAGCCGGTGGGGGTGTGCGCGCTGATCACCCCGTGGAACTTCCCGCTCATGATCGCGAGTTGGAAGATCGCACCGGCCCTCGCCTGCGGGAACACCGTGATCGTCAAACCCGCGGAACAGACCCCGATGACCACGGTGCGGCTCGTCGAGTTGTGCCGGGCGGCCGGTGTGCCGGACGGTGTCGTCAACCTGCTGACCGGTGGTCCCGAGGCCGGCCGGGCCCTCGTCGAGCACCCCGGTGTGGACAAGGTCTCCTTCACCGGTTCGACCGAGACCGGCAGGGACATCGTCCGGGCTTCCGCGGGCAACCTCAAGCGGGTCTCGCTCGAACTCGGCGGCAAGGCACCGAGCCTCGTCCTGCCCGACGCCGACCTGGACGCGGCCGTGGCGGGCTGTCTCCAGGGCGCGCTGCTCAACAGCGGCCAGGTGTGCGCCGCCTACACGAGGTTCCTCGTCCACCGCTCCCTCGCCGACGAGTTCGCCGAGCGCTGCGCCAAGGCCGTCGGCGGGATGCGACTCGGCGCGGGCAGCGCGCCCGACACCGAGCTCGGCCCCCTGGTCACCGGCGAACACCGTGACCACGTCCACGCACTCGTGCGCAGCGGGGTCGAGGAAGGCGCCCAACTGCTCGCCGGCGGGGCCTCCGTCGACGATCTGCCGGGCTTCTTCTACCGGCCGACCGTGTTCACGGGCGTACGGGACGACATGCGCATTGCCCGGGAGGAGATCTTCGGCCCGGTGCTGTCGGTCCTGTCGTACGACGACGAGGACGAGGCCGTCGCCCGCGCCAACGACAGCGAGTACGGCTTGGCGGCGGCCGTATGGACCCGCGACGTGGGCGCGGCGCACCGCGTGGCGGGCTCCGTCCGGGCGGGCACGGTGTTCATCAACATGCCCAACCCCGTGGACGCCGCCGCCCCCTGGGGCGGATACAAGGCCAGCGGCTGGGGCCGGGAGATGGGCAGCGGAGCCATCGACGCCTACACGGAGGTCAAGAGCGTGTGGACATCGCTCGCCTGAGGTGCCCGCCCCCGGCGCGGACAGGCAGCCCCGAGGGCTCGGACCGCGCGGCTGTCCGGGCCCCGAAGAACCACGCAGCCGACGCGTGGTCCTCGTACAGCGGCCGCATGGCGGTCGGTAGAGCTCAACGAGGGAGGTAATGGGCAACCAGCCGCCGCGGCTCGGTGAGTGCATCGTCGATCGGTCTGGGCACAGGTGGGGGTGGCAGTGCGGTGCCGTGCTGGTGTGAGCGGTCCAGCGGGTGTCTGAACCCGCTGGACCTGCGGCAGGCGGTCGGGATCAGGCGGTGCCGCGGGGCGGGGTCAGGGTCTGTCGGCGGAGGAGATCCAGGCTGTCTCCCCAGGAGTCGAGGACCTGGTCGTGACCGGCATCGCGAGCTGCCCGTTCGATGCTTGTGAAGAGGGAGCGCTGGGTGTCCGGGGCGCCGTCGGACAGGATGCGGCGGATGGTGGGCAGCAGCTGACCGGCGCTCCATTCGCCATCGCCCAGTGGGTGCCGCTCCAACTCCCACTGGAGGAACTTGTTGTAGGGCCTGACCCGTTGGTGCAGAGCGAAGATCGCCTCCAGCGCGTACGGGATGCTCTCGGCCGCGTCCAGGTGTGCCTGCTCTGCCCGTCCGTCACGGTGACTCTTCAGGGAGCGGTAGGCCTGGTTGACGTAGGCGTCGAGGTAGCCGTCGACAGCCGTACGCGCTTCGGCGGGGGTCGGCGTCCGTTTCGCGGTGAGGAGCTCGCTGATCGTCCCGTCGAGCCGGTCGAACAGCACCTTGGCGTGGACGTAGGCGTAGTGGTACCAGCCGTGCGAGTCGCCGGGCAGGCCACGACGGCGGAATTCGTCGAGCGTCATGACCACGAGGTCGAGGTGAGCGGAGCGGAATCCGTCCAGTGCGCTGAGTGGCGAGGTGACGGAGTCCTGGACGACGACATGGACGTCGTAGTCGGAGTAGGCGGTCGACATGTCCTCGTGCACCTGAGAACCGCTCAGGATGAGCCCGACCACGCCGGGATCGGCGATGGCTCGGGAGACGAAGGCTTCGAGTGTGGACTCAGGGGTGTGGCCGGCAACGAGCCGGAGAGCAGCAGGACTGTGGTGTCCCATAGTGGTCACTCCATGCGGAAACTTCCGCAGCGTCGGCTGCGGACAACCAGATCGGTCCGCGTCTGCGGCGTCCGGGAACGCCGCTTGGGAGATCACCTCACAACGCAGACGCTACCTCGCTGGGCTGCGCGCGGAAACTGTGTTTTGCGGCAGCGGCAACCTCGTTGGCGGACGACGGTGAGGGAAAAGTGCTCACGTTTCCCGGCCGTACACCATTCCGTTCTGCCTGCCGAAAGCCTGAGTTCACCATTCACCTCAATCCGTCGGCAACTGGGAATTCAGGCATTCTCCGGTGCAACCCCCGTCGCTGGTGCGGTGTCTAACGGAGTGTTCGGAAACAACAACCACCCCATACACAACTCCGGACCCACGCGGAGCGAGGGATTTCAGCGGCGTCCTCCGCGATGCCCTGACCGCCCCTCCACCACCTTGACCACCTTGACCACTCGCCACCACTGAATCCGCTTCCACGAAGGGTTACTTCCGCATGCGCACATACAGGACCAGGACGGTTGCCGTCACAGCCACGTTCGCCCTCGCCCTGGGGGGAGCCTTATTCGCGGCACCCACCGCCCACGCGGCCACGACGGTGGCCTCCGTCGTCCACGAGAAAGGCGAGCTCTGGTACAAGGGCGCCGCCGGGCAGGTCAACAACCTGACGGTCTCGGAGGAGATCGAGGAGAGGGGTGAGTGGGAGTCCTACCACGTCCTCACGTTCCGCGATCAGGGCGACATCACCATCGATGCGAGCGCGGCGGCCATCGACGAGTGCACATATCCCTCGGCGACCGACCGCACTGTCGTCCGGTGCGCGACCGAGGCCCCGCTGGGCTCCGACGACTCGGACAACTACGACGTCAACCTCGGAGACGGCAACGACACGGCGACGGTCGACGCCGACAGCAACGCCTACTCCTCGATCTACGGAGGGCCCGGTGACGACGTGCTCACGGCCTCCGGGGCAGACGTGCTGTACGGCGACGACGGCAACGACCGCCTCAACGGTGGCGGCGGTGTCTGGAGCGTCGGCCCCTACGGCGGATCCGGTGACGACACCATCACCGACTGCGCGACCGACTGCTACGGCGGCGCCGGCAACGACTCCCTGACCGGCGGCGCCGATCCCACCGACAACCACATGTACGGCGACGACGGCAACGATGTCATCCACGGCCTGACCGACGCCGACTTCATCTACGGCGGCCGGGGCAACGACACCCTCTACGGCGAGGAGGGCAACGACACGATCTACGGCAACAGCGGCAACGACACGCTGTACGGCGGCCAGGGAACGGACACGCTCTCGGGCGGCCCGGGGACCAACCAGGTACACCAGGACTGAGGAAACCCGCCCGCAGCAGCCTCCGGCGCCTCCGGCTGTGGCGCCGGGCCGGATCTCTGTCGAGATCCGGCCCGGCGTGAACTACGTGCTCATCCACTGGTGCGGGGACGGGCAGGCGAAGCCACCACGTCGACCAGTCGCGCGGCGGCTAACCGAGAACTCGGCCCAGTTCGATGCGGTCGATGTTCGGGGCCCACGCACTCGCGTTTGTGAAGGTCACCTTGTTGGAGCCCTTCTTGAGGTCGACGGGGACACCCAGCGTCCAGTAGTCGTCCCAGCTCCAGGTGTTCTTGAAGGTGACCTTCTGAGGCGCTCCCGTTCCCACCGTGATGTCCGCCGTACGGGACATGATGTCGGTGTTGTAGGAGTGGCCGTTGTCGCGCCGGTCGTTGTGCGCGTAGTGGACGACCAGCACATAGCGGCCGGACTTGGGTGCGTCCACCGTGAACCCGGCGGTGCTGTCGGCGCTGTTGCCGAGCCAGCCGATGTAGGAACCGGCGGAGGCGTGGGCGGAGTCGACGAGCTTGGCACCGCCCGCGAGGGTGGCCGAGGCGCCCTCGTAGGAGAGTGTGCCGGAGGTCGAACCGGCGCCCGAGACATCGAGGGAGCGGACGGAGACCTTCCCGTAGCTGCCCACAGCCGTCATCGCGACGCGGTTGTTGCCCGCCACGAGATACATCCGCAGAGCCTTGCCCGGCGCCGCCGTCACCGTCTCTCCGTGCAGGGAGAGCTTCACCGCCGCCGACGTGCGCGGCGTCACCGTGTAGTAGCCGTCACGCGGCGCGTAGACATCGAAGACCACCTTGTCACCGGAACCGGAGCCGGAACCGGAGTGCAGGACGAGGGAGCCCGTGCCCACTCCGGCCGACGACGAGTAGTCGTAGGCCAGCTTTCCGCTGATGTCCGCCAGCGTGGCCTCGTACGAGGCGGAAGGCACCGACGCGGTACGCGCGGTCAGGTCGATGCGGTCGAGGGTGACCTCGGCGTCTCCCTTGGCCAGCGTCAGCACATGGGTGCCGGCGGGGAGTTCGACGCTGAGGTCCTTCTTGGCGCGGTAGGTCCAGTTCTCGGTGGAGGGGTAGGAGACCGTGACCGGATCACCGCCGTCGACCGACAGCTTCTGTGTGGCGGGTGTCCCGGACTGGTTGCCGTACAGGACCGCCAGGTCGTACGTCCCGGCCTTGGGCACCGTCACCGTGAAGTCGACCTTGCTGGAGGCCGTGTTGAGCGAACCGACGTCCTTCGTCCCGGAAGCCGCGTAACCGTTGGCGTTGCTGACCGTGCCCTGGGTGTAGACCTTGCCGTCGGTGATGGCCGCGTCCTCGGCCTCGTACGACGCCGCCCATGGAACCGAGGAGGTGGACGGGGTACCCGAGCCGCCGGGGGTGAGGACGATCCGGTACGCGGACATCTTGTGCATGCCGCGCAGCGGGACGGTCACCGAACCGTCGGCCGCGACCTTGACCTTCGTACGGGCGAGGACACGTGGCGTCGCGTGCTGGCCCTCGTAGCCGGACCAGGCGGACTCGGCGACGGTCGCGGTGACCGTGCGGCCGAAGACGGACCGGGAGACGTTCTGTACGACGACGTCGGAGTCACCGGCGGAGCCGCCGAGCAGGACCTGCGCCTGGCGGCGCTTCGTGTCGTACGAGGCCAGGCCCTGGAGGGTGTCGACGGTGTTGGCCTGCGGTGGCGTCACCTTGACGGTGTTGCCGGTCAGTCCGGCGTACCAGCGAAAGAACCACCAGCCGCCGTTCGGGATGTTCGAGCGCACCACATTGCCGTCGAGGTTGCCGGCCGCGTCCCAGTAGGCCTGGTTGGCGTACACCTTGTTCCGCTCGAACATCGAGACCCACTGCGCGAGTTGCCCGGGCACGGACAGGTCGCGGCGGTTGGCGTACTCGTCGATGTTGATCTTCAGCGGCGCGATGCCGAGGTTCTTCTCGATCGAGCGGTAGTTGTCGTAGTTCCCCTGGAAGTTCTTCAGCGAGCTGGAGTCCAGCTCGTGCCAGGTCATGATCTGGGGGAGGACGTTCTCGCGCTTGGCGAAGGCGAGGAAGTCGGTCAGCAGGCGGGTGTGGTAGCCGGATTCGTTCGGGCCGGCGATCCTGGCGTCGGGGTCGATCGCGCGGATCCGCTCGTACACCGTCTTCCAGTCCTTGAAGAACCGGTCCCGGTTGACCTCGTACTGGGCCTGGTCGGAGGTGCCGAGGTGGTACCAGATCTGGTCGGGCTCATTGAACGGGATATAGACGAAGCGGTCGCTGTTCGGGTCGGCCGACACCTCCTTGACGATCTTGTCGACCTTGGGGAGGTAGTCCGCGATGCCGAGGTCCTCGTACGGCCACTTCGAGTAGATGTCCTGCATCATCACGTTGATCTCGCCGCCGCCGGTGCGGAAGAACGACTTCGAGACGGTGAGTGCGTCGCCGTTGGGGTGCTGGGCGCCGCCCTCCGGCTTCTGCGAGATGCTGGTGATCTTCAGGGGTTCCAGCATGGCGTCGCTGGGCACGCCGTCGTCGCTGAGCCCGTACAGCGTTCCGTTGGCGCCGCGCATCACCGGGCCTTCGGAGGCGGCGAGGTCGACCGAGACGCGCTGCGGGTCGGCGGCCGCGGCCGCGGTTCCCGTCGCGGGGAGGGTGCCTGCCATGGCGGCTACTCCAAGTACGGCTGTGACAAAGGCGGTTCGGGTGCGGGACCTGATACGGGATCTCGTACGGTCGGGCGTGCGGGTGGGGGTGCTCACGCTGTTGGACCTCCAGTCATTTGACGGCTCCACTGGTGATGCCGGACACGATCTTTCGCTGGGCCACCAGGAAGAGGGCGACCATGGGCAGGCTCATCACCACGACGTACGCGAAGACGAGATGCCAGTTGTTGAGGTAGAGCTGTGCGCTGGCGACCTTGTAGAGGTTGAGCGGCAGGGTCGCCTTGTCTCCGCCGCCGAGGACGAAGAAGGCATAGAAGATGTCGCTCCAGGCGTAGAGCATCACCATGATCGTCGCGGTGGCGATGACCGGCCTGAGCAGCGGCAGCACGATCCGCAGGAAGATCCGCAGCGGCTTCGCGCCGTCCATCCGCGCGGCCTCCTCCAGCTCCAGGGGGATGGCCCGGATGAAGCCGGTCATGAAGAAGATCGACGTGGAGAGGTACATCCCGGTGTAGACGGCGATCATCCCGGGCCGGGTGCCCGCGAGGCCGAGCTGCCGCAGCTCCATGACGATGGTGATGACGGCGGGCGGCAGCAGCAGTCCGCTGATGCACAGCGCGTACGCCGCCGAGACCAGCTTCGACTTGCGGCGCGCGAAGACCCAGGCCGCGCCGGCCCCGAGGATCAGTACGAGGGCGACCGAAGGCACCACGACGAGCAGGGAGTTGAGGAAACCGCGCAGCATCTCGCCCTGGCTGACGGCGTCCTCGTAGTTGCTTCCCGGCTGCCACTGCCGAGGCAGGTCCAGGTTCGGGTTGATCGCCTCGGCCTGCGGTTTGGCGGACGTGACGGCGACCAGCCACAGCGGGATGCCGACGGCGAGACCGGCGAGCAGCAGGACGAGGGCGGGGCGGCCGTAACGCCATGCGGGATGCACGGCGGGTACGCGACGCATGGCGGACGCGGGATTCACGGTGGCGCTCACAGGAGTTGCTCCCTTCGGCGCAGCCCGACGACCAGGGGGATCGCGACGGCGACCACGACCAGGAAGAGGACGAGGCTCATCGCGGAGGCCTGGGCGTACAGGCCCTGTCCGAAGATCCGGAACATGTAGATGTTGAAGACCTCGGTGGAG
This sequence comes from Streptomyces sp. NPDC050704, assembly GCF_040654355.1. Classification (NCBI taxonomy): domain Bacteria; kingdom Bacillati; phylum Actinomycetota; class Actinomycetes; order Kitasatosporales; family Streptomycetaceae; genus Streptomyces; species Streptomyces sp. NPDC050704. The sequence goes on from NZ_JBFAHW010000003.1 coordinate 194,176, forward strand.
GCGGCGGGTCCGCCGCCCGTCGTGGCCTGCACGATGTCGAAGGTGTTCATCGAACCGATCAGTGCCGTGGTGACGTTGAAGGTGACGGCGGGCGCCAGCATCGGCCAGCGCACCGACCAGAAGGTGCGCCAGGGCCTGGCGCCGTCGCACTTCGCGGCCTCCAGCATCTCGCCGGGGATGCCCTTGAGACCGGCGAGATAGATCAGCATGGACAGGCCCATCCACTTCCAGCCGTGGATGACGGTGACCAGGACCAGCGTCCAGGTCGTCGAGCCGAGCCAGGGGATGTTGGTGCCGAGCAAGCCGTTGACGGCGCCGTCCTGGTCCAGCAGGGCCTGGAAGATGTAGCCGGTGGCGAGCGCCGAGATGAGTACGGGCAGGAAGAACACGGCGCGGAAGAACCGGTTGAACCGGGAGTCCTCCTCCAGTAGCAGCGCCAGTACCAGCCCGAAGCCGTTCTGGAAGAGCGCCGCCAGCAGGGCGTAGATCAGGGTCGTGCGGATCGCCCGCAGCAGTGAGCCGTCGTCGGCGATGGTCTTGAAGTTGTCGAGGCCGGTGAAGGCGATGTCCGGGTGGTACGAGGACCAGTTGGTGAACGGGTAGTAGAAGTTGAGCAGGTTCGGCACCAGGAAGAAGGCCGCGAAGACGGCGATCGCGGGGAGTGCGAACCACCACGGGTGGTGGACGGCGGCGCGGGGCAGCCGTCCCACCTTTCTCTGCCGGCCCTTGGCGGGCGCCGGTTTCTGCGTGCGCGTGCGTATGGCCGTGTCCGCCATCGGAAATCCTTGCCCGTCGGGTCGGTCGGGTCTAGAAGCCGGGCGCGCCCTGGGCCTTGGCCACCTGCGCGAACTGGTCCTGGATCGCCTGCGCGACCTGCTGCGGGTTCTTCTTGCCGTAGATCATGTCGGCGAGGTAGAGGTGTGTGTCGGGGGCGACGATCGCCTTGGCCTGGAAGACGCCGATGGCCGTGGGCAGCGCCTTGACCTGGGCCATCGAGGCCTGGGGGAGGCCGTCGGGGGTCGGTACGGACGGCTGCACGGAGGGGATCTTCATCGCCTTGATGTAGTCGGGGTAGTCGGGCCCGAGCCAGAAGGCCATGAACTGGCGGGCGGCGTTCTGCCGCTTCTCGTCACCGGTCCTGAACGCGACCACGCCGTTGGTCTGGTCGGGCGAGTACATCCCGGTGGCGGAGGAGTTGGCGATCGGGAACCAGCCGATCTTCTTGTCGATCTCGGCCGTGGAGTACTTGGCCTGCAACTGGCTCTGGAAGGAGGTGACGTTGAGGACCATGCCGGACTCGCCCTTCCAGAGGGAGTCCGCCTGCCCGGTGAAGGTGCCGGTCTTGTAGTTCTTCTGCGCGAGCCCGGCGTCGAGCAGCTTCTCCTTGTACTTCTTGATGGCGCCGACGACGACCGGGTCGGTCCACTTCTTCTTGTTCTGGTTGAGGTCGGCCCACCACTGCTTGTCGAGGTCGGTGAGCTGGACCTGCATCTGCCACTGCATGGGCCACTTGTCGCCGCCGGCCTCGTAGAAGGCGGCCGCGTCGGTCTTGTCCTTGATGGTGGTGCCGAGGGCCAGCAGCTCGTCGTACGACTTGGGGAAGTCCTTCTCGGTGAGCCCGGCTTCCTTGAAGACGTCCTTGTTGTAGTAGACGCCGAGCATGGCGGGGCTGGTGACGATCGCCGCGTACCGCTTGCCGTCGATGACGCCGAGGGACTTCTCCGTGTCGCCGAGCCTGGAGACCCACTCCTCCCCGTCGAGGGTGAGCAGGTTCTGCTGCGGCTGGATGAAGGGCAGTGTGGAGATGGACGGCTGCCAGAACATCAGGTCCGGCTTGTCACCCGAGGCGAGCTTGGTCGGCACGTTCTGTTCGTACAGGTCCGGGATCGCCTGGGTCTCGACCTCGGCGCCGGTGGCCTTCTCGAAGGCGTCGATGACCTGCTTGGGCGCGTTGAGGGTGTTCTGCGCGGTCCACATGGTCAGCTTCACGCCGTCCAGCTTGGCGGTGGGGTCGACCTTGGCCTGCTTCGCGCCCGAGTCGGAGCCCCCGGAGGCGGAGTCGCCGGCGGTGGGGTCACTGCATGCGGTGGCGGACAGGGCGGCGGCGCATATGAACGCCAGCGCGGGGAGAGCTCTTCTCTTCATGACGTGCCTTTCGCGAACAGGTTCGGGTACGGGAAGCGGCAAGCGGTCCAGCGAGAGGTTCGGCGGTCGTTCGGGTCGCGGGCGGCCGGTCACCGCGATGCGAGGGGCTTCACGTACGTTCGGGCGGCGGCCCCGAGCTTTCGCGCACGACCAGTTCCGGTACGGAGACGGGGTGTGGGGCGATCTGCGCGGACTCCTCCAGCACGCCGTGCAGCAGAGCGAACGCGGACCGCCCGAGGCCGGTGAAGTCCAGGCGTACGGTCGTCAGCGACGGGGTGAGATAGGCGGAGTGCGGGGCGTCGTCGAACCCGGCCACGCTCACCTCGCCGGGGACCGCCCGGCCCGTCTCGTGGAGGGCGCGGATCACCCCGAGCGCGAGGTCGTCGTTTCCGCACAGGATCGCGGTGACGGCAGTGTCTTGCGCCAGCTTCAGGCCCGCGGCGTGACCGCCCGCCGGGCCCCAGGTCCCCTGTAGGGGACGGGGTTGCGGCGCTCCGGCCTCCCTGAGTGCCTGCTGCCAGCCGGTGGTTCGGGCGCTGGTGCGCCGGGTGCTCGACGGGATGGCGACGTAGTGCACGGTCTCGTGGCCGAGGGAGAGCAGATGGCGGGTCGCTTCGTAGGCGGCCTCGCGGTCGTCGGCCCACACCCAGGGGCGGTCGCCGCCGGGCGGGCTGGCGGGGGTCTCCACCACGCCGACGACCGGCAGATCGGCGGGTACGGCACCGAGAGCCCGTACACCGGCCGGATCGTATGCGATCACGATCAGCCCGCCGCCCGCGTCGGCCGCCCGTTGCACCTGGGCGGCGACGGCGGCCTCGTCGGCCGTGTCGGCCGATTCGAGTACCCCGACCCCGACCGCGTACGAGGCGGCGCGGGCGGCCTCCTCGATGCCCTGGAGGATCGAGGCGTAGCCGTAGTGCGTGGTGTTGGAGGTGAGTACGGTCACGGCGCGGGTTCGTCCGCTGGCGAGGGCGAGCGCGGTGGAGTTGCGCCGGAAGCCCAGCTCGTCGATGGCGGCGAGCACCCTGTCGCGGGTCGACGGCTTGACGCTGGGATGGTCGTTGATCACCCGGGAGACGGTCTGGTACGAGACTCCGGCGGCGGTCGCGACATCCCTGATACTCACTGAGCGCCTTGTGTGACCGGTCACATTCATGCCAGGATTGTGACCGGTCACATGAAGCTCGTCAAGAGACCGTAACCATCAATTCACGCGGCAGAAGCAGACCGTCGGCAGCGGCGGCATCGGGAGGGGAAGACGTTGACCGTTACGTCCGACGCGGCGGGCACGGCCCCCGGCGACACGCGACAGCGGATCACCTGGGGCCACCAGGCGCTGGAGGCGGAGTTCGCCACCGGTCCCGGCTCTGACGGCGATCTGCGGCTGGTCCGGCTGGCGATCCCCCGCTCTCAACTCCGTACGAGCGGGGGGACCTCCACCGGCGACCCGGCGTCCGAGTCCGGCCCGGACGCCCCCCTCCACCTGGTGGAACTCACCGTTCTCGGGCACGGCAGCGGCTGGTCCGGCCCGCGCTTCACCGGTACGGCCCTCGGTTCGCGGCTGCGGTACCGCGCACACACCACCGAGGCACGCGACGGCTGGACGTACCTGACGGTCGAACTCCACGATTCCGGGACCGGGTTGACCGCCTTCGTCGAGCTGTCATCACCCACCGGCCTGCCCGTGCTGCGCTCCCGCGTCCGGCTCCGCAACGAAGGGCCGCAGGCCCTCGTCGTGCAGTCCGTCAGCAGTCTGCTGCTCGGCGCCCTGCCGTCCCCCGACGTCCTCGACGTCCACCGCGCACGCAACGACTGGCTGGCGGAGTGCCGTTGGTACGCCGAGCCGCTGCGCGACACCGTTGTCGACATCAGCGTCGACGCCCACCAGCACGACAGCCGGGCGGCTCTGACCCTGGCGGGACGCGGCAGCTGGCCCACCGACGGGCATCTTCCGATGGGCGCCCTCACCGAACGCGACGGCGACCGCGCCTGGCTGTGGCAGGTCGAGTCCCCGGCAGGCTGGCGCTGGGACCTCGGCGAGCGTCGCCACGGTACGTATCTGGCGCTGAACGGACCCACCGACGCGGAGCACCAGGCGCGGGTCCGGCTGCAGCCGGGCGCCGAGTTCAGCACCGTGCCGGGGGTCCTCGCCCTCGGTTCCGGTCTTGACGACGCCTTCGGCGCCCTGACCTCGTACCGCCGGGCCGTGCGCCGCCCGCACCCGGACCACGCCGCGCTGCCCGTGGTCTTCAACGACTACATGAACACGCTGATGGGAGACCCGACCACGGAGAAACTGCTGCCGCTGATCGACGCGGCCGCCGAGGCCGGTGCGGAGTACTTCTGCATCGACGCCGGCTGGTACGACGACACCCAGAGCTGGTGGGACAGCGTCGGCGAGTGGCTGCCATCGTCCCGCCGCTTCCCCGACGGCGGACTCCGCCCGGTCCTGGACCGGATCCGGGAACGCGGCATGGTGCCCGGCCTGTGGCTGGAGCCGGAGGTCGTCGGGGTACGCAGCCCGGTCGCGTCCGCGCTCCCGCGAGAGGCCTTCTTCCAGCGGGACGGCGTGCGCCTCAGCGAACAGGGACGCCACCAGCTCGACCTGCGGCACCCGGCCGCCCGCGCGCACCTCGACGAGGCGGTGGACCGGATCGTCGGTGACTGGGGGGTGGGCTATCTCAAGCTGGACTACAACATCGTGGTCGATCCGGGCACCTGCGCGCCCGGCGACATCTCTCCCGGGGCAGGACTGCTGGGCCACGCCCAGGCCTATCTCGACTGGCTCTGCGAGGTGCTGGACCGGCATCCCGGCCTGGTGATCGAGAACTGCGCGTCGGGCGGGATGCGGATGGACGGGGCCACGCTGGCCGTCACCCAGCTCCAGTCCACCAGCGACCAGCAGGACCCGCTGCGCTGCCCGCCGATCGCCGCCGCCGCTCCGACGGCGGTGCCGCCCGAGCAGGGCGCGGTCTGGGCCTACCCGCAGCCCGAGTTCGACGATGACCTGAACACCTTCACCCTGGGCGGGGCGCTGCTCGGCCGGATCCATCTGTCGGGTCACCTGGACCGGATGTCGGAGCACCAGCTCGCGCTCGTACGGGACGCGGTGGCCGTCTACAAGACGGTCCGTGGCGACCTCGCGGAGGCCGTGCCGTTCTGGCCGCTCGGTCTGCCGGGGTGGACGGACGGCTGGCTGGCCCTGGGCATGCGGGTGCCCGGTGGGCGTACGTCGTACCTCTCGGTGTGGCGCCGTGGCGGGGAGAGCGAAATCCGCCTGCCGGTCGGGCACTTGGCGGGCCGGCAGGTGAGTGCGGAGATCCTGCATCCGTCGCCGTCGCCGTCGCCGTCGCCGTCCCGGACCGTCGGGTCGACGGAGTGGGACGGCGACGGGCTGAGGGTGTCGCTGCCGCGCACGCCTGGCGTGCTGTTGATCCGGCTCACGTCGGACGCATAGGGAGCACGGGCCGTGGAGTCGGCTCGGGGACCGCTGTCTTCGCAGACTTTGGTTCGGGGCGGGTCCGTGATGCGGACGCGGTGTCGGGCGACGCGGTACTGGACCCCCGCGCCCAGTACCGCCGTGCCCGGGGCAGGGTGGTGTTGGCGGGTGACGGTGACTGTACGAAGCCGGTTCTGGAAGGAAGGCGCGGGGCGTCAGCCGCGGACAAGCCGGATAAACGGAAAGCCCCGGCTGGACGGGGGAGACCAGCCGGGGCCGTGACGGTGGCGTGCGGAGGGCGGTCGCCTCTCGGCGGAAGGCTCCATGGGGCTTCAGCCGGACGATCGTCCCCATGGGCTATAGGTGAGGCCCGGGGACACTGTCCCCTCCGCAGCCACATACAGATGAACGGTCAAC
>NZ_JBFAHW010000004.1:0-187473 GCF_040654355.1 Streptomyces sp. NPDC050704
GGAGACGCTCGCGCCGACCGAGCGGGCGGTGTTCGTACTGCGTGAGGTGTTCGCCCTGGAGTACGACGAGATCGCGGAAGCCGTCGACAAGAGCCCGGCCGCGGTCCGCCAGATCGCCCATCGGGCACGGGTCCATGTCGCGGCCCGCCGACCTCGCGCGGTCGTTTCGGCGGCCGAGAGCCGAGGCGCGCTCGAAGCGTTCCAACGAGCGGTCGAGACGGGCGATCTGCAGGGCCTGTTCGACCGACTCGCGCCGGATGTCGTCTTCTTGGCCGACGGTGGCGGAGTCAAGCAGGCCGTGCTGCAGCCTGTCGTGGGGGCCGACCAGGTGGCTCGCCTGCTGGCGGCCGGCCTGCCCAGGATCGGCGGCGAGGGGTCGGTCGAACCGGCGCAGATCAACGGCTGCCCGGCTCTGATCGTCCGGCTCAACGGGGAGATCGACGGCGTCGTTGCGGTACGGATCGACGACGGCCTGATCACCGGACTCTACTTCGTGCGCAATCCCGAGAAGCTGTCGCGCGTCCAGCGGGAAACCACCGTGAGCCACTGAATGCGATGAGCATCAGCCGCCACCTTCGGCTTGGCTGGTCGACCGACCAGCCAAACCGACCAAGCCGACCAAGCCGGCCAGGGCGGCCAGGGCGGCCAGGGCGATCTCCCGCGATCCGCTATACGAACACCCGTGACCGGATTGCGCTCTTGACGGTACGTCAGCCACAGCTTCACCATCAGGCACCCATTCCCGCAAGGAATCAGGAGCCCCCCACATGAAGCTCTCTGTTCCCGGACGTGCCACTGGTGCCGCGGTCATAGCGGTCGCCGCACTCCTCACCACGAGCGCGACAGCCGACGCGGCACCCGCACCCATGGATGCCGCACCTGTTCGGGTGGCCGCCGCGCCCGACATACCCGTGGCCAACGTCAAGGCCCATCTCACGCAGCTGCAGTCCATAGCCACCGCCAACGGCGGCAACCGGGCGCACGGCCGCGCCGGCTACAAGGCCTCCCTGGACTATGTGAAGGCCAAGTTGGACGCCGCCGGATTCACCACTGCCGTCCAGCAGTTCACGTCCTCCGGCCGCACCGGCTACAACCTGATCGCCGACTGGCCCGGCGGCGACACCAACCAGGTCGTCATGGCGGGCTCACACCTCGACAGCGTCGCGTCGGGAGCCGGCATCAACGACAACGGCTCGGGATCGGCGGCCGTACTGGAGGCCGCGCTCGCTGTGTCCCGCGCCCAGTACCAGCCCACCAAACATCTGCGTTTCGCCTGGTGGGGAGCGGAGGAGCTGGGCCTGGTCGGCTCGCGCCACCACGTCAACAACCTCTCCGCCGCCGACCGCGCGAAGATCAGCGGCTATCTCAACTTCGACATGATCGGGTCACCCAACCCCGGCTACTTCGTCTACGACGACGACCCGGCCATCGAGAAGACCTTCAAGGACTTCTACACCGGCCTCGGCATCGCCACCGAGATCGAGACCGAGGGCGACGGCCGCTCCGACCACGCCCCCTTCAAGAGCGCGGGCGTCCCCGTCGGCGGCCTCTTCACCGGCGCGAGCAACACCAAGTCCGCGGCCCAGGCGGCCAAGTGGGGCGGCACGGCGGGCCAGCCGTTCGACCGCTGCTACCACTCCTCGTGCGACACGACGTCGAACATCAACGACACCGCACTGGACCGGAACAGCGACGCCCTGGCGCACGCCGTGTGGGAGCTGTCCTCGTAGGAGGCCGCGCCCCGGTAGGAAGCCTCCCCCGTCGGCCACTGCCCCCTCACAGGAAGCCGCCCCCTCAGGAACTGTCCTCGTAGGGCGGCTCGCCTGTCGGGGTAGCCACGACTACTTGCGTGTGCATATAGTGCTCGCGCAAGTAGTCGTCGTACGCCCTGTATCCGGGAGCTTCTTATGAGCCGACACTTCCTCTTCCTCCTGGGCAGCAGCCGCAACAACGGCAACACCGAGCTGCTGGCCCGCAAGGCCGCGGAACAGCTGCCGGCCGGCGTCACCCAACGCTGGCTGAGCCTCGCCGAGTACCCGATGCCCGACTTCGCGGACCTGCGCCACGACAGCGACCATGTCCGGCCGGCCGGCGACACCACGGCGACACTCCTCGACGCCACGCTCGCGGCGACGGACCTCGTCATCGCCTCGCCGCTGTACTGGTACTCCGTGTCCGCGCACACCAAGCGCTACCTCGACCACTGGTCCGGGTGGCTGCGCACCCCCGGCCTCGACTTCAAGAAGACGATGGCCGGGCGCACCCTGTGGGGTGTCACGGCCCTCGCACACGAGGAGGAAGAGGTCGCCGAGCCCCTCGTCGGCACGCTCAACCACTCGGCCGCGTATATGGGGATGCGCTTCGGAGGAGTCCTCCTCGGCAACGGCAGCAAGCCCGGAGACGTGCTGACCGACTCCGCCGCCCTGGCCCGCGCCAAGACGTTCTTCGCCCAGGAGCCCCCGCTCGCCCGTTTCCCCTACGAGAACTGAAGCCGAGCCCGAGTGCGAGCCTCAGGCCGAGCCCGAGCCTCAGGCCGAGATGTCCTTGTTCGTGAACCGTGCCCACGCCGCCGTGCCGAACACCGCCGCGTACAGCGCCTGGAGTTCCAGGTTGCGGATCACGTCGTCCCAGTAGAGGGGATCGCGCATGGCGTCGGCGAAGGACAGCCAGTAGTGCGAGAAGAAGTACGGCTGGATCGCGTGGAGCTGGGGTATCTGGTCGAGGATCTGCACGGTGATGAGCAGGCCGACGGTCGTCGCCATCGCCGCGATCCCGCTGTTCGTCACCGTCGAGACGAACAGGCCGAGCGCCGCGAGCCCGATCAGTGACGCGGCGACGAGCAGCGCGATCAGCAGTGCCCGTCCCAGCCCCTCGCCGAAGCTGATCCGCGTACCGGAGATCGTCGTCAGCTCGCCCAGCGGGAACAGCAGCGCCCCCACGATGAGCGCCGAGGTCGCCACGACCAGCGTCGCGATGACACAGAAGGCCAGCGTGGTCGCGTACTTGGTGATCAGCAGTCGCGTCCGCCCCGCCGGTGCGACCAGCAGATAGCGCAGCGTCCCCGCGTTCGCCTCGCCCGCTATCGCGTCCCCCGCGATGACGCCGACCGCCATCGGCAGGAAGAACGGCAGGGTGGCGGCCAGGGCCGTGAACACCAGGAAAAGACCGTTGTTGGTGATCTGCGCGATGAAGGCCGGGCCCTCGCCACCGCCGCCTCCGGCCGAGGACCCGTCGCTCGTCTCGATCTTCACGGCGATCCCGACCAGCACCGGCACCGCGGCCAGTACCCCGAGCAGCGCGATCGTCCGCCACCGCCGAAGTGTGGTCCCCAGCTCGCTGCGCAGCAGGCCGAAGGTCCACAGCGGGCTCGGCGCCCGTGCGCCGACGGCCTTCGCGGCCTCGGCCGACGGTTCGGCGACCTCAGCCCGCGACATCGAATCCCTCCCCCGTGAGTGCCACGAACGCGTCCTCCAGCGAAGCCCGTTCGAGCCCGAAGCCCCGTACGCGGACGCCCGCGATCACCAGTGCCGCGTTCACCTCCGCCAGATCGCGGTCCGGCGGTTCGCCGGTCACCCGGTCCTCGGCGACCACGACGTCGGCCACGCCCTGCTCCTTCAGCACCCGGGCCGCGTCGCCCTGGTCCGGCGTCGTCACGACGAGCCGGCCGCGCGCGCTCGCCGCGAACTCGGCCACCGGCCCCTGGGTGATCAGCCGGCCCTGCGCCATCACCGCGACGTGCGTGCACACCTGCTCGATCTCGTCGAGCAGATGCGAGGACAGGAACACGGTCGTGCCGTCCGACGCCAACTCCCGCACCAGCGAACGGATTTCCCGCATGCCCTGCGGATCGAGCCCATTGGTCGGCTCGTCCAGCACGAGCAGCCGCCGGGGCTGCAGCAGAGCGGCCGCGAGGCCGAGCCGCTGCTTCATTCCCAGCGAGTACGCCTTCGCCTTCTTGCCCGCGGCGGCCGTCAGCCCGACGCGGTCGAGGGCCGCCGCGACACGCGTACGCCGGGTGCGCGGGTCGGCGGTCGGGTCGGCGGCGTCGTACCGCAGGAGGTTGTCGCGGCCGGAGAGGAAGCCGTACAGCGCGGGGCCCTCGATGAGCGCGCCCACGTGCGGCAGCACGGTGCGGGTGGCACGGGGCATGGGCTGCCCCAGTACGCGCGCCGAGCCGGAAGTCGGCTCGATCAGGCCCATCAGCATTCTGATGGTGGTCGTCTTGCCCGAGCCGTTCGGCCCGAGGAAGCCGAAGACGCTGCCCGCCGGGACGGTCAGATCGAGGCCGTCGACGGCGAGCTGTCCGCCGCGGAAGCGCTTGGTGAGCGCGCGGGTGGCGATCACGGTGTCGCCCGTGCCCGCCGTTTCGCTCGCGCCCGCCGATTCGCCCGCGTCCACGGTGTCATCCCTGGACGCCATATCCCCGTCCGCGGTGGACAGTTCCGCCATCGACTCCCTCAATCCGTCTTACCCGTATGCCCCAGGGGGCTACTGCCCCTGGGGACTACGCGGCCACGAGAGACCTACTTCGCCTCGTTGGCCGCCTTCACCAGGGCGTCCTTGGTGACCGCACCCGCGTACACCTTGCCGTCGTCCGTGATCAGCGCGTTGACCAGGCGGGTCGAGAAGACCGTGCCCGAGCCGAACTTGCCGGTCACCTGGTCGCCCAGCGAGTCGAGGAAGCGGCCCGCGTCGCCGGCGCCGGAGCCCTCCGACGGCAGGCCCTCGCCGCCGCCGGTGTCGAACTGGGCTATGGAGCTCCAGCCCTCACCGATGACGTTGAGACCCTCGAACTCCTTGCCCAGGTCCTCGCTACCCTCGGGTCGCGCCCTGTCCGCCTTGTCCCCGGACTTGAGCTCGTCGCCCTCGGTGACCTTCGTGCCCTTCGGCGGGCTGAAGTCGAAGGTGGACGCGGCCGGCTTGGCGAAGTTGACCTGGGTGAAGCCCGCGTCCACGACAGCCGCGCCACCGCTCGCCGGGGTCAGCGTGAACTTAAGCGGCAGACCGGTCTTCTCGTCCACGGCGACCGTGATCGCGCCCACCGTCGAGCCGGACTGCTTCGGCTCGATCAGCAGCTTGTAGGCGTCGCGGCCCGCGACCCGCATCGTGCCGTCGACGGTCACGGACGTCGTGTCGTCGGCCGCCTTCAGCGCCTCGTCGGCCAGCTCCTTGGGAGTGGCCGGCATGTCCTCGGACTTCCCCTTCTCGCCCCTTTCGCCCTTTTCGGCGGAGCCTGAGGAGGTGTCCTTCGTGTGGTAGGCCTCGTTCGACGCGCTGTCGTACGCCCACACCTCGTCGCCGTTGTGGATCACGCTGTACTCGGAGGCCTTGTCGAGCAGCGACAGCTTCTGCCTGCCCTCGCCGTCGGCCGCGACCCGGACCGTGTGCGTACCGGACGCCAGCTCCATCAGCTTCGACGACGGCTCGGCGGACGAGCCCGACTCGTCGCCCCCGCCCAGCCCGCCGAGGCTGCTCTCCAGACCGCCGAGGTCGGGCAGGCCCAGGTCCGTACTGATCTTCACCGTGCCGGACAGCTGCTGTACGTCCGATGCGGCGATCTTCTCTATGAGCTGCTGCGCGGTGACCTTCGGCAGGTCTGGGTCGCCGGAGCCCGCGAACGCCGGGACCAGCCCGATGGTCGCCGCGGCCAACCCCACCACCGCGACCGGGACGACGTACCGCGCGGCCTTGCTTCGGCCGGTGCGCAGGTCGTCGTTCGTGTTGTCGTCGGATTCGTACGGTGCCATGTGTGCCCTACCTCCGTTGTCGGCGGCGGCTGACCGTCCTCGCACTCGTCCACCCCTGGCCGCCATTGTCACCCGAACTCCTGTGAAGTGGTGTGTCCAATCTGACCAAATCGGCCACCGGAAAGCGTCAGACCTCGGAGCCAACTCCGCGTACTGCTGGGGTATGACATGAGTGGACGGCGCCTCCCCCGACCCGTAGGGGTCGCGCGGGGAAGACGCCGTCCGAAATGCTGTTCAACGCCGGTGGATCACCGGTTCACGAACACATAGTCCGCCTGGTACGGCACGCCCACGATCGACCCCGCATCGCAGGCGCCGGCCGGAGCCACCCCGCCCACGGTGTTCAGCCGCAGGATCTCCGCGGTGCCCGCGAGCAGCCCCCGGTGCTTGCCGGACTGCGTGGCCCTGAGGTCCAGTTCAGGGATGTTCTTGTCGCCGTTCGGGGTCCTGGAGATCACCGAGCCGGTGACCGCGCTGCGGTCCGGCGCGATCCACTGCGGAGTACCGGAGTTGGGCTTCACGAACGAGTGCGCGATGGAGCCGGCGAGCACGGCGCGCACATCACGCTGCGCGAAGGCCGTGGTGCCGTCGTCCGCCTTCTTGCACTCGTAGATCTGCTTGCCCTTGATGACCGGGGCCTGGAAGTTGTTGAGCGCGTGCCGGAAGTCGAAGTTCGTGGTGACCTTGTGGAGCTGGCCGCGGACGGCTCCACCCGGGAACTCGGCGGTGTGCAGATTGGCGTAGAAACTGCCCGGGTCGGCCGTCAACTGGCTGAGCAGCGCGGCATCCTTCACCTTGACCGTGCCGGTGACCGTGCGGCCCTTGGCGTTGTCCAGCAGCTTGGTGAAGTCGACCTTGACGCCGCCGTTGACGCCCTTGGCGCCCTGGTGGATGTGGAGCAGGGTCGGCTTGCCGGTGCCGCGCCACTTGACCGCGACGGACACCGTGTCCCCCTCGACCTTCACGAACTCGAGCGCCGCACCGTCCCGGTCGCCGACGGCGGGGCCGCCCTGCACCGGCACCTCGTTCGCGGCGTTCAGGCTCGCGGCGAGGATGGTGCCGCCACTGTCCTCGGTGAGCCCGTCGCTGCCGCTGTCGGCGACCGCCGGGATGGCGGAGGCGGCGACCCCGGCCGCGGCGGCCACCGCGACAGCGGCCATGACCAGGCTCTTACGACGCCGTGCGAACGTAACGATCGTCCCCATGATTCTGTTTTCTCCCCGTAATTCCGCCGACACCCCCTGCGCCAGCTTCCGCGGAGCAATACGGAACGTATTCGAGCCTGAACTCAATCCAATTATGTGACCTGTGTCACATTTTGCGAGCAGGCGGCGAGGGAGGAGAACGGCCGGGTCAGCCCGCCCGGTGCACCACCGCGTCGCACAGTTCCACCAGCGCCGCCTTCGCGTCGCACTCCGGGAGCGGTACGAGGGTGGCGCGGGCGTCCTCCGCGTAGCGCACGGTGTCGTGGCGGGCCTGCTCCAGAGCGGGGTGCACCCGCAGCCTGGCCAGCGCCTCCGCATGCCGGGCGTCGTCCGTCAGGTCGGAACCGAGCAGTTCGGACAGCGCGATGTCCTCGGCAAGACCGAGCCGCTCCACGCGCTCACGCAACCGCAGCACGGGCAGCGTGGGAATGCCCTCGCGCAGGTCGGTGCCGGGCGTCTTGCCGGACTCGTGCGAGTCGCTCGCGATGTCCAGCACGTCGTCGGCGAGCTGGAAGGCGACGCCCAGCCGCTCGCCGTACTGCGTCAGCACGTCGACGACCGTCTCGTCGGCTCCCGACATCATCGCGCCGAATCGTCCCGCCACCGCGATCAGCGAGCCGGTCTTGCCGCCCAGCACGTCCATGTAGTGGTCGATCGGGTCGCGCCCGTCACGAGGCCCGGCCGTCTCCAGGATCTGGCCGGTGACCAGCCGCTCGAACGCCTCCGCCTGGATTCGTACGGCCTCGGGTCCGAGGTCGGCCAGGATCTGCGAGGCGCGCGCGAAGAGGAAGTCTCCGGTGAGGACCGCCACCGAGTTGCCCCAGCGGGTGTTGGCGCTGGGCACCCCGCGGCGCACGTCCGCCTCGTCCATCACGTCGTCGTGGTACAGCGTGGCCAGATGGGTCAGCTCGACGACCACGGCCGAGGGCACGATTCCCGGCGCGTACGGATCGCCGAACTGCGCGGCGAGCATCACGAGCAGCGGCCGGAACCGCTTCCCGCCCGCGCGTACGAGGTGCTGCGCGGCCTCCGTGATGAACGGGACCTCGCTCTTGGTGGCTTCGAGCAGCCCCTCCTCGACAGCCACCAAGCCAGCCTGGACATCGGCTTCGAGAGCCTGGTCCCGCACGCTCAGCCCGAACGGCCCGACGACGGTCACGAGGGTCTCCTGTCTGCTGACGCTCTCAACGGCGGTCTCTGGATGCTCTGGGTGCGCTAGGTGCTGTAGGTGTTTGTCGATGTGTCGCTGCTGGCACTCAAGTCAGCGTATCCGGTCGTCTTTCGATCACGGTGAGCGCCCGCCCGCCACTTCCCATCCCCCTGCCGGACACGCTCCGCCTGGCCCCTTTTGCCCCTGGGTCCGGACCGGGTCGGCGAAATCAAGGAAGATATGTTCTTGATCTATTGATACGACCCTAAAGTAGGAGCTTTCGCAGTAACCGACATCTTTTGCTCCCACCCCATGGCCACCAGGGCGTAATGCCTGAATTACCTTCAATGCCACTTTGTTCGCACTCGGTTGCGCCCGGTTGCGCTTTCAGCACGTGAAATGAGTCACGTCGGTGCGAATCAGGCGCGATGTCGCGCTTACCGACTCCCCCTTTGCATAAAGCAAGTTGAACATTGCGCTCCGGAACAATCGGGCGATTTCACCCTCGCTACGACGAGGTCAGGTGAATCGAGCCGCCACTTCAGGTCTTGTTCCCGCCATGTGCTCTCGCATACGTTCACGTCGATCCGGACGGACCGCCGAATCCTGCCGCCGCCCGGAACCCATCCACCCACGCGCTACGGCAGGAGCGGGGGACCCAGGTAAGTCGCCGATCCGAATGCCGGAACGGCTAGGGGTGAAGCCGCGTGCACTGTGCGGCCGGGCAACTCCCGCCCGAACCCGACAGCTCACCTCGCAGGCGCCGGAGAGGAATTCAGCATGGCCGCACGAGGTAAGCACCGTCGCCCGAAATCCCGTCCCCTCACCCGTGGTGTCGTCGCCGCGGGAACGGGCGGAGCCGCGCTCGCACTCCCGATCGTCGGCGCGACCGGCGCCCACGCCGCACAGCCGACGCAGGTCGCCCAGGTGACACAGGTCGCCCAGGCGGCACAAGCCGCAACCCCGCAGGTCGCGCTCGTCACGCACAAGGTCTCCGCGGGCGACACCCTGTCCAGGATCGCGCGAGAGCACTCCACGAGCGGCGGCTGGAAGAAGCTGTACGAGGCCAACCGCGCCGTCATAGGCGACGACCCGGCCCTGATTCACCCGGGCCTCACTCTGACGGTCGGCACGAAGAACTCCGGGACGTCAGCGGACCCGGCGAACACGACCACCGCTGCGACGACCACCAAGCCCGCGGCGTCCACCGTCACCCCCGCCGCCGCGAAGACGTACACGAACGACCTCGACGGCTGGATCAAGGAAGCACTGGACGTCATGGCCCAGAAGGGGATCCCGGGCTCCTACGACGGCATCTACCGCAACGTCATGCGCGAGTCGTCGGGAAACCCGACCGCCATCAACAACTGGGACTCCAACGCCGTGGCCGGAACTCCGTCCAAGGGGCTCCTGCAGGTCATCGCCCCCACCTTCGCCGCCTACCACGTGTCGGGCACGTCGCTGGATCCCTTCGACCCGGTCGCGAACATCACGGCGGCCTGCAACTACGCCGCCGCGAGGTACGGCTCGATCGACAACGTCAACGGGGCCTACTGAGCGGACCGGCCGACTGCCCGTGGAGCCCGAGGAGCCCGTGCACAGCCGGCGGGCGGACCTGCGAGTGCTCGTACGACGGGCCCTGCGGGTGGCCCTGTGAGCGAATCTGCGGGTGAATGCGTGGGCCGGGGAACAGCTTCTCCAGCACCACCGCGACCCCGTCCTCCTCGTTCGACAGGGTCACCTCGTCGGCCACCGCCCTGAGTTCGGGGTGCGCGTTGGCCATCGCGACACCGTAGGCCGCCCACTCGAACATCGGGATGTCGTTCGGCATGTCCCCGAAGGCGATCGTGGCGGAGGGGGGCAGGCCGAGGTATTCGGCCGCCAGGGCGAGGCCGGTCGCCTTGGTCACTCCACGTGGCTGGAGTTCGACGGTACCGGGGCCGGACATCGTGACGGAGGCGAGGGAACCGACCGCTCCGACCGCCGCCGCCGCCAGTCCGTCGTCGGTCAGCCGGGGATGACGCAGGAGAACCTTGCTGATCGGCTCCGTCCAGAGGTCGTCCCGGCGCGGGACCCGTACCGCCGGGAGCGTCGGGTGCGGCATCTCGTACCCCGGCTCGATGAGGGTGAGGCCGTCGACACCGTCCTGGTCCACGGCCGCGTACACCTGCCCGACCTCCGCCTCGATCTTGCCGAGCGCCGTCTCGGCCAACTCCCGGTCCAAGGTGACCGACCACACCATCCGGTCGGCCCCGGCGTCGTACAACTGCGCCCCCTGCGCGCACACCGCGAGCCCCTGACTGCCCAGCTCGTCGAGCAACGGCCGTACGCGTGGCGTCGGCCGGCCCGTCACCACGAGATGCCTGGCACCCCGCCCGACCGCCATCGCCAGCGCGGCCCGTGACCGGTCGGAGAGGGTGTCGTCGCCGCGCAGCAGCGTTCCGTCCAGGTCAGTGGCGATGAGTGAATATTCAGTCAGTGCGGCCATGATCAGAGAATACGGATCGAACGGCCCATCGACTCGACGGGAACCGGACGTCGTCCGGTATCTCGTCAGTCACCCTGGCACTGGCAGGGCGGCACAGCACGGGGCCGGGGCGGGAGCAGTCCGAAGTGACTTACCCGATCAATTTCGAACACTTTGGACACTGCCCAAGAGCTGCAACTCCCCCGTAACGTGTGCCCCACCCACACGGAAAGCGAGGCAGCACACGATGCCCCCCTTCGATGTCCCCGAGGGCGATCCCTTCGGCCCGCACAATCTTCCGTACGGCGTCTTCTCCCTCGGCGACTCGGACCGGCGGAGCGTCGGGGTCCGACTGGGCGACCACGTGCTGGACGCGGGCGCCGCGGCCCTGGAGCTCGGCTCCCCATACGCCGCCCTGCTCGCCCGTCCCTCGCTGAATCCGCTGCTCGCGGCGGGCCGTACGGCATGGTCGGACGTGCGGCGCGCGCTCACCGCCTGGGTGACGGTGCCGGCCCACCGCGAGACCGTCGCGCCCCTGCTGCACCCGCTCTCCGAAGTGACGCTCCACCTCCCCTTCGACGTCGCCGACTACGTCGACTTCTACGCCTCCGAGAACCACGCCCGTAACGTCGGCCAGATCTTCCGTCCCGACGCCGCCGACTCCCTCACCCCCAACTGGAAGCACCTGCCCATCGGTTATCACGGCCGGTCGGGCACCGTGGTGGTCTCCGGGACCGAGGTCGTACGCCCCTCGGGCCAGCGCAAGGCCCCGACCGATCCGGCGCCGGTCTTCGGCCCCTCCGTCCGGCTGGACATCGAGGCGGAGGTCGGCTTCGTGGTCGGCAAGCCCTCCGCGATGGGCACACCGGTACCACTCGGCGACTTCCGCGACCACGTCTTCGGCCTCTGTCTCCTCAACGACTGGTCCGCGCGCGACCTCCAGGCCTGGGAGTACGTCCCCCTCGGCCCCTTCCTCGGCAAGTCCTTCGCCACCTCGGTGTCGGCGTGGATCACGCCCCTGGACGCCCTGGAGGACGCCCGCGTCCCGCCGCCGTCACGCACCCACCCCCTCCTCCCCTACCTGGACGACTCCGCCGAGGAACCCAGCGGCTACGACCTGCGCATCTCCGTCGCCGTCAACGGCCACGTCGTCTCCGAGCCCCCCTTCTCCACCATGTACTGGACGGCCGCCCAGCAGCTGGCCCATATGACGGTGAACGGGGCGTCGCTGCGTACGGGCGATCTGTACGGGTCGGGAACGGTGAGCGGGACCTCGGAGCGCGAACGAGGCTCACTCCTGGAGCTGACCTGGAACGGCCGGGACACCCTCGAACTCCCCGACGGCAAGCGGACGTTCCTGGAAGACGGCGACGTGGTGACGCTGACGGCCTGGGCACCGGGACCGAACGGCACGCGGGTGGGACTGGGCGAGGTGACGGGGCAGATCGCCACGGGCGCGGGGTCCTGACCTCGTCCACCGGCCGGTGCCTCACCGTCGGCCGGTGGCGGTTCGGCCACCGGCGCTACATCCAGTCGTCCGGCTCCGGCTCCGCCTCCATCTCGGGCCAGTCCAGCGCCGGTTCGTCGTCATTCCGGGGAGCCGCCGGGACCGCCACCGCCCCGTCGCCGACGGCAGTCCCCTCCGCTCCTCCGGAAGGCCGGTCCAAGGCGGCAAGCACCTCGATCACGCCGTCCCCGTAGGTCACGAGCTTCTTCTCGCCGATCCCGCTGATACCGCCAAGCTCCGCGACCGAGGCGGGCCACACCGTGGCGATCTCCCGCAGCGTGGCGTCGTGGAAGATGACGTACGCCGGGACGCCCTGTTCCTTGGCCTGTCCCGCGCGCCAGGCCCGCAGGGCCTCGAAGGCGGGGAGCAGCTCCGAGGGAAGCTCGGCCGCGGCGGCCTTGGCCTTGCGCTCGCCCCGGCCGGAACCGGCGGAAGACCGGGACGTCACCGGCTTCGGCGGCTCCTTGCGCAGCGGCACCTCCCGCTCGCGCCGCAGCACCGTCCCGCTCGCCTCGGTCAGCACCAGCGTCCCGTACTCGCCCTCGACCGCGAGGAGCCCCTGGGCCAGCAACTGCCGTACGACACCGCGCCATTCGCCCTCGGCCAGCTCCTCGCCGATGCCGAACACGGACAGCTGGTCGTGGTCGAACTGTATGACCTTGGCACTCCTGCGCCCGAGCAGGATGTCGACGATCTGGACGGCCCCGAACTTCTGCCCCCGCTCACGCTGCAACCGCACCACCGTGGACAGCACCTTCTGGGCCGCGACCGTGCCGTCCCAGGTCTCGGGCGGGAGGAGACAGGTGTCGCAGTTCCCACAGGCCGGGGCCTCGGCGTCCTGACCGAAGTAGGCGAGCAGCTGGCCGCGTCGGCACTGGACGGTCTCGCACAGCGCGAGCATCGCCTCAAGGTGCGCGGACGCGCGACGCCGGAACGCCTCGTCTCCCTCGCTCGACTGGATCATCTTGCGCTGCTGTATGACGTCGTTCAGGCCGTAGGCCATCCATGCCGTGGAGGGCAGTCCGTCGCGGCCCGCGCGGCCCGTCTCCTGGTAGTAGCCCTCGACCGACTTCGGCAGATCGAGGTGGGCGACGAACCGTACGTCGGGCTTGTCGATGCCCATGCCGAAGGCGATGGTCGCGCACACCACCAGGCCGTCCTCGCGCAGGAACCGTGACTGGTGGGCGGCGCGCGTGCCCGCGTCCAGGCCCGCGTGGTACGGCACCGCCGCGATGCCGTTGCGGGAGAGGAACTCGGCTGTCTTCTCCACCGAGTTGCGCGAGAGGCAGTACACGATGCCCGCGTCGCCCGCGTGCTCCTCCTTGAGGAAGGACAGCAGCTGCTTCTTGGGGTCGGCCTTCGGCACGATCCGGTACTGGATGTTGGGCCGGTCGAAGCTCGCCACGAAGTGACGGGCGTCCGGCATGCCCAGGCGCTGGGTGATCTCCTGGTGCGTGGCGTGCGTGGCCGTCGCGGTCAGCGCGATCCGCGGTACCTCGGGCCAGCGCTGGCCCAGCAGGGACAGCGCCAGGTAGTCGGGACGGAAGTCGTGGCCCCACTGGGACACACAGTGCGCCTCGTCGATCGCGAAGACGGAGATCTTGCCGCGCGAGAGGAGGTCGAGGGTGGACTCCAGGCGCAGCCGCTCGGGCGCGAGGTAGATCAGGTCGAGCTCGCCCGCGAGGAACTCGGCCTCGACCACGCGCCGCTCGTCGAAGTCCTGCGTGGAGTTCATGAACCCGGCGCGCACGCCGAGCGCCCGCAGCGCGTCCACCTGGTCCTGCATCAGCGCGATGAGGGGGGAGACCACGACGCCCGTACCGGGTCTGACCATCGCCGGGATCTGGTAGCAGAGCGACTTGCCCGCGCCGGTCGGCATGAGGACGACGGCGTCACCGCCGGCCACCACGTGCTCGATGACGGCTTCCTGCTCGCCGCGGAACGACTCGTACCCGAAGACGCGGTGGAGCGTGCCCCGCGCCTCGCTCCCGGCGAACCCCGCGGGCCCGTCTCCGCCCGGCCCCACGGCCTGCTCGGCAAGCCCCGCGGCCCTGTCCTCTTCCGTCATCACACCCGTCCCGCCTGTCCCGCCCAGCCCGCTCATTGCCCTGTCCCCCGTACGTCGTGCCTCGACCACTGCGTCCACGATAGGGGTCCGCACCGACAGCCTCAGAGTTATCCACAGGCTGAGCCGCCACGTCTGCCGAACGTTGCGGTGTTCAGCCCATTGGGCGCCTTCGCGTCGCGGGCCCGGACGGCCCGGGGCAGGCTGCTGAGGGCGGGATCAGGGGAGGCCCGCCCGCAGATCGGCCCTTACGGGCCCACCCACTGATCGGCGCCGTTTCCGTGCGCCCCTGCCCGTCGCTAGGAGTCCCCACCATGCCCGCTCGTCCCCTCAAGGCTGTCCTCGCCACCGCGATCGTCGCCTCGCTCTCACTCGCCGCCGCGCCCGCCCGAGCGGGGGACGGCCCTCACGGCCACGACCCGAAGGTGGTCGCCGAACTGGCGAAGACGTACGTCGCGACCGCCAAGTACCACTGGGAGCCGAACGCTCTCAAGGACGGCTACGTCCCGACGGAGTGCGTCGCCGACCCGAAGCTGGGCGGCATGGGCTACCACTACGTCAAGGAGTCCCTGTTCGGTTCGGTCGACCCGCGCAAGCCCGCCGCGCTCCTGTACGAGGACGGGCACCACGGCGAGCGCAACCTCGTCGCGGTGGAGTGGATCGTCGCGGACGCCGATCAGAAACTCGGGACCGACGGCGACCGGCCCAGCATGTTCGGCGTGCCCTTCGACGGCCCGATGCCCGGCCACGCCCCCGGGATGCCGGTCCACTACGAGCTGCACGCCTGGCTCCACAAGAAGAACCCCAAGGGACTGTTCGCCCCCTGGAACCCCAGGGTGAAGTGCCCGAAGGCCACGCCGGCCCCGAAGCGGTGAGCATGCCTTGAGTGCTCGCCGAGCACGCCTCGGGCCCCGGCTCCCACAGGAACCGGGGCCCGAAGAGCACGGGGTCAGCGGACGAAGACCCCCGCCTGCCCGGCCAGGTCCAGGAAGTACTGCGGCGCCACGCCGAGCACCAGCGTGACCGCCACTCCCACGCCGATCGCCGTCATGGTCAGCGGCGACGGCACGGCGACCGTCGGTCCCTCCGGGCGCGGCTCGCTGAAGAACATGAGCACGATCACCCGGATGTAGAAGAACGCCGCGATGGCCGACGAGATCACACCGACCACGACCAGCGCGCCCGCGCCTCCCTCGGCCGCCGCCTTGAACACGGCGAACTTCCCGGCGAAGCCGGAGGTCAGCGGGATGCCCGCGAAGGCCAGCAGGAAGATCGCGAACACCGCCGCCACCAGCGGTGACCTGCGCCCGAGACCGGCCCACTTGGACAGATGCGTGGCCTCGCCGCCCGCGTCCCGTACGAGGGTGACGATCGAGAACGCCCCGATCGTCACGAACGAGTACGCGGCCAGGTAGAAGAGCACGGACGAGACACCGTCCGGCGTCGTCGCGATGACACCCGCGAGGATGAAGCCCGCGTGCGCGATCGACGAGTACGCCAGCAGTCGCTTGATGTCGGTCTGGGTGATCGCGACGATCGCGCCGCCCAGCATGGTGACGACCGCGACGCCCATCATCACCGGCCGCCAGTCCCAGCGCAGGCCCGGCAGCACGACGTACAGCAGGCGCAGCAGCGCGCCGAAGGCGGCCACCTTGGTCGCGGCGGCCATGAAGCCGGTCACCGGGGTCGGGGCGCCCTGGTAGACGTCCGGGGTCCACATGTGGAACGGCACCGCGCCGACCTTGAACAGCAGACCCATCACAACCATGGCGGCGCCGATGAGCAGCAGTGCGTCGTTGCCCATGGTGTCGGCGAGTGCCGGGTTCACCGTCTCGATCGTGCCGTCGACGACCTGTGCGATCGTCGCGTACGACACCGAGCCGGCGTAGCCGTACAGCAGGGCGATGCCGAAGAGGGTGAACGCGGAGGCGAAGGCGCCGAGCAGGAAGTACTTGACCGCAGCCTCCTGCGACATGATCCGCTTGCGGCGGGCCACGGCGCAGAGGAGGTAGAGCGGCAGTGAGAAGACTTCCAGGGCGATGAACAGTGTCAGCAGGTCGTTGGCCGCCGGGAAGATCAGCATGCCGCCGATCGCGAAGAGCAGCAGCGGGAACACCTCGGTCGTGGCGAACCCTGCCTTGACCGCGGCCTTCTCACTGTCGCTGCCCGGCACGGACGCGGCCTGCGCCGCGAACGAGTCGACGCGGTTTCCGTGCGCCACGGGGTCGAGGCGCCGCTCGGCGAACGTGAACACGCCGAGGATGCCCGCCAGCAGGATCGTGCCCTGCAGGAAGAGCGCGGGCCCGTCGACCGCGATGGCGCCCATCGCCGCGATGCCGGCCTTCGTGGTGCCGTATCCGCTCGCCGCGAGCCCCACGACCGCGGCGAAGGCTGCGGCGAGGGCGACGACGGAGACGAACACCTGGACGTAATAGCGGGACTTGCGTGGCACGAATGCCTCGATCAGCACCCCGATGATCGCCGCGCCGATGACGATCAGGGTGGGCGACAGCTGCCCGTATTCGATCTTCGGCGCGTCGATCTTGTTGATCGGCTCGGCCGCCGTTGTCCACAGGCTGTGGACGGCTACTGCGCTCACTTGGCCGCCTCCACCTCGGGCTGGGGGTCCTTCTTCTGGACGTCGGACATGGTCTGCTTGACCGCCGGATCGACGATGTCGGTGAGCGGCTTCGGGTAGACGCCCAGGACGATCAGCAGGGCGATCAGCGGGGCGACCACCGCGAGTTCCCGCACCCTGAGGTCGGGCATCGCGGAGACCTCCGGCTTCACCGGGCCCGTCATCGTCCGCTGGTAGAGGACGAGTGTGTAGAGCGCGGCGAGGACGATGCCGAAGGTGGCGATGATCCCGATCGCCGGGTAGCGCGCGAACGTGCCGACCAGGACCAGGAACTCACTCACGAACGGTGCGAGACCCGGCAGGGACAGTGTCGCCAGGCTGCCCACCAGGAAGGTGCCTGCCAGCACCGGGGCGACTTTCTGCACCCCTCCGTAGTCGGCGATCAGGCGCGAGCCGCGCCGCGAGATCAGGAAGCCCGCCACCAGCATCAGCGCGGCGGTCGAGATCCCGTGGTTGACCATGTAGAGCGTCGCGCCCGACTGGCCCTGGCTGGTCATCGCGAAGATGCCCATGATGATGAACCCGAAGTGCGAGATCGACGCGTACGCCACCAGCCGCTTGATGTCACGCTGGCCGACCGCGAGCAGCGCCCCGTAGATGATGCTGATCAGGGCGAGTACGAGGATGACCGGCGTCGCCCACTTCGACGCCTCCGGGAAGAGCTGGAGGCAGAAGCGGAGCATCGCGAAGGTGCCGACCTTGTCGACCACCGCCGTGATCAGTACGGCGACCGGGGCTGTCGCCTCCCCCATCGCGTTGGGCAGCCAGGTGTGCAGTGGCCACAGGGGCGCCTTCACCGCGAAGGCGAAGAAGAAGCCAAGGAAGAGCCATCGCTCGGTGTTGGTCGCCATGTCCAGTGTGCCGTTGGCCCGGGCCTCGGCGATCTGCTGGAGCGAGAAGTTTCCGGCCACTACGTAGAGCCCGATCACCGCGGCGAGCATGATCAGGCCGCCGGCCAGGTTGTAGAGGAGGAACTTCACGGCGGCGTAGGAACGCTGGGTCGCCGCGTG
This sequence comes from Streptomyces sp. NPDC050704, assembly GCF_040654355.1. Lineage (NCBI taxonomy): Bacteria > Bacillati > Actinomycetota > Actinomycetes > Kitasatosporales > Streptomycetaceae > Streptomyces > Streptomyces sp. NPDC050704. The sequence goes on from NZ_JBFAHW010000004.1 coordinate 17,790, forward strand.
CTCGTCCGAGCCCGCGTGGGCGCGGTCTCCGAAGCCGCCGATGAGGAAGTACATCGGGATGAGCATGGCTTCGAAGAAGATGTAGAAGAGGAAGACGTCGGTGGCCTCGAAGGAGATGATCACCATCGCCTCGACGGCGAGGATCAGGGCGAAGAAGCCCTGCGTCGGCCGCCACCTCCCCGCGGCGAAGCTGCCGAGGGACTCGGCACCGGTTTCCTGCGGGTCGGCGTCGTGCCAGCCCGCGAGGATCACGAACGGGATCAGCAGCGCGGTCAGTGCGACCAGCGCCACCCCGATGCCGTCCACACCCAGCTCGTACCGCACACCGAAGTCCGCGATCCAGGCATGCGATTCGGTGAGTTGGTAGCGGTCGCCGTCGGGGTCGAAACGGACCAGGACGACCACGGCGAGGACCAGCGTGGCGAGCGAGACGAGCAGCGCCAGCCATTTGGCGGCGGTGCGGCGCGCGGCCGGCACGGCGGCCGTGGCGATCGCCCCGAGCGCCGGGAGGACCGCCGTCGCTGTCAGCAGAGGAAAGGACATCGGTATCAGACCGCCCTCATCAACAGGGTCGCGGCGATGAGGATCGCAGCACCGCCGAACATCGAGACCGCGTACGACCGCGCGTAGCCGTTCTGCAGCTTGCGGAGCCGTCCGGAGAGGCCGCCCATCGAGGCCGCCGAGCCGTTGACGACCCCGTCGACCAGGGAGTGGTCGACGTACACCAGGGAGCGTGTGAGGTGCTCTCCGCCTCGTACGAGGACGACGTGGTTGAAGTCGTCCTGGAGGAGGTCGCGCCGGGCGGCCCGGGTGAGCAGGGAGCCGCGCGGGGCGACCACCGGGACGGGACGGCGCCCGTACTGGAGGTAGGCGAGGCCGACGCCGACGACCATCACGGCCACCGTGGAGAGCGTGACCGTCGTCGCGCTGATCGGCGGGTGTCCGTGCGCGTGCTCGGTGACCGGCTCCAGCCAGTGGATGAACCGGTCGCCGATGCCGAAGAACCCGCCCGCGAAGACCGATCCGAAGGCCAGCACGATCATGGGGATCGTCATGGATTTCGGGGACTCGTGCGGGTGCGGCTCCGCGTGGGCGCCGTGGTGTTCGGCGGCCGGCTCCACGCTCGGTTCGGCCGGGGAGGCGGTGGGTCGGTTCCGCCAACGCTCCTCTCCGAAGAACGTCATCAGCATCACGCGCGTCATGTAGAACGCCGTGATCGCCGCGCCCAGCAGAGCGACGCTGCCGAGGATCCAGCCCTCGGTGCCGCCCTTGGCGAAGGCCGCCTCGATGATCTTGTCCTTGGAGAAGAAACCGGACAGACCCGGGAAGCCGATGATGGCGAGGTAGCCGAGGCCGAAGGTCACGAAGGTGACCGGCATGTACTTCCTGAGGCCGCCGTACTTCCTCATGTCCACCTCGTCGTTCATGCCGTGCATGACCGAACCGGCGCCGAGGAAGAGCCCGGCCTTGAAGAAGCCGTGCGTCACCAGGTGCATGATCGCGAAGACGTAGCCGATGGGGCCGAGGCCCGCGGCGAGGATCATGTAGCCGATCTGCGACATCGTCGAACCGGCGAGTGCCTTCTTGATGTCGTCCTTGGCGCAACCGACGATCGCACCGAAGAGGAGCGTGACCGCACCGACGACGGTGACGGCCAGCTGGGCGTCGGGCGCGGCGTTGAAGATCTCCCCGGAGCGGACGATCAGGTAGACGCCCGCGGTCACCATGGTCGCGGCGTGGATGAGGGCCGAGACCGGAGTCGGGCCCTCCATCGCGTCCCCGAGCCAGGATTGCAGTGGCACCTGGGCGGACTTGCCGCAGGCGGCGAGCAGCAGCATCAGGCCGATGGCGGTGAGCTTGCCCTCGCCGGTGTCCCCGGTGGCCTCCAGGACCGGCCCGAAGGCGAAGGTCCCGAAGGTGGTGAACATCAGCATGATGGCGATCGAAAGACCCATGTCACCGACGCGGTTGACCAGGAAGGCCTTCTTCGCGGCGGTGGCGGCGCTGGGCTTGTGCTGCCAGAAGCCGATCAGGAGGTACGAGGCGAGGCCGACGCCCTCCCAGCCGACGTACAGCAGCAGGTAGTTGTCGGCGAGGACGAGCAGCAGCATCGCCGCGAGGAACAGGTTCAGATAGCCGAAGAAGCGGCGGCGCCGCTCGTCGTGCTCCATGTACCCGATCGAGTACAGGTGGATGAGCGAGCCGACACCGGTGATCAGGAGCACGAACGTCATCGACAGCTGGTCGAGCTGGAAGGCGACGTCCGCCTGGAAGCCCTCGACGGGGATCCAGCTGAACAGGTGCTGGGCGATGGCCCGGTGCTCCTCGTCCTTGCCCAGCATGTCGGCGAAGAGGATCGCGCCGATCACGAAGGAGGCGGACGCGAGGACCGTGCCGATCCAGTGGCCGACGGCATCGAGCCGTCGGCCGCCGCACAGCAGTACGGCCGCTCCGAGCAGAGGCGCCGCGACAAGCAGCGCAATCAGGTTCTCCACGATTCAGCGACCCCTTACAGCTTCATCAGGCTGGCGTCGTCGACCGAGGCCGAGTGGCGGGAACGGAACAGCGACACGATGATCGCGAGCCCGACCACGACCTCCGCGGCGGCGACGACCATCGTGAAGAAGGCGATGATCTGGCCGTCGAGATTGCCGTGCATCCGGGAGAAGGCGACGAGCGCGAGGTTGCAGGCGTTGAGCATCAGCTCGACACACATGAACACCACGATCGCGTTTCGCCTGATCAGCACGCCGCTGGCGCCGATCGTGAACAACAGGGCGGCGAGGTAGAGGTAGTTGACGGGGTTCACTTCGTGGCCTCCTCTTCCCGGCCGAGCCGATCCTCCGAGCGCTGCTCCAACGCCTTCAGGTCCTTGATCGCTTCGTGCGACACGTCACGGATCTGGCCGCGGTCGCGCAGCGTCTTGATGACGGTGAGCTCGGACGGGGTGCCGTCCGGGAGGAGACCCGCGATGTCGACCGCGTTGTGCCGGGCGTAGACGCCGGGCGCGGGCAGCGGCGGCAGCTGCTTGCCTTCCCGCACGCGCTCCTCGGCCATCTCGCGCTGGGTCTTGGCCCGCTCGGTGCGCTCGCGGTGGGTGAGCACCATGGCGCCGACGGCGGCCGTGATGAGCAGGGCGCCGGTGATCTCGAAGGCGAAGACGTACTTCGTGAAGATGAGGGCCGCCAGACCCTCCACGTTGCCCCCGGCGTTGGCCTGGGCGAGGCCGTTGAACTCCGACAGCGACGCGTTGCCGATGCCCGCGCACAGCAGGATCCCGAAGCCGAGGCCGCACAGCAGGGCCAGCCAGCGCTGGCCCTTGATGGTCTCCTTCAGGGAGTCCGCCGCGGTGACACCGACGAGCATGACCACGAAGAGGAACAGCATCATGATCGCGCCGGTGTAGACGACGACCTGCACGATGCCCAGGAAGTACGCGCCGTTGGCGAGGTAGAACACCGCCAAGATGATCATGGTCCCGGCGAGGCAGAGCGCGCTGTGCACGGCCTTCTTCATGAAGACGGTGCACAGGGCGCCGATCACGGCGACGGTGCCGAGGATCCAGAACTGGAAGGCCTCTCCCGTGGACGTGGAGTAGGCGGCGAGCGTCGAGTGGACAGCGGAGGTGGAGTGGGCCGCGAGATCCGTCATCGGCCGATCACCTTCCCCGACGCCGGCTCGTCCGCACCGAAGGTCGAAGCGGCCTCCTGCGGGACCTCGCCCTTGGAGAGGGCGACCTGACGCTCCGTACCGGGCGCGGCCTCCGTGACCAGCCCCCGGTAGTAGTCCTGTTCGTCGGTCCCCGGGAAGATCGAGTGCGGGCTGTCGACCATGCCCTCTTCGAGGCCGGAGAGCAGCTGCTCCTTGGTGTAGATGAGGTTGGCGCGGCTGCTGTCGGCCAGCTCGAACTCGTTGGTCATCGTCAACGCGCGCGTGGGGCACGCCTCGATGCACAGACCGCACAGGATGCAGCGGGCGTAGTTGATCTGGTAGACGCGGCCGTACCGCTCGCCCGGGGAGTAGCGCTCCTCCTCGGTGTTGTCCGCGCCCTCCACGTAGATGGCGTCCGCGGGACAGGCCCAGGCGCACAACTCGCAGCCGATGCACTTCTCCAGGCCGTCCGGATGGCGGTTGAGCTGGTGCCGGCCGTGGAACCGCGGGGCGGTGGTCTTCTGCTGCTCCGGATACTGCTCGGTCAGCCTCTTCTTGAACATGGCCTTGAAGGTCACGCCGAAGCCTGCGACGGGGTTCTGGAAACCGGGTTTGGTCTCCTTCTGCTCATCAGCCATCGGACGCCTCCTTTCCGTCACGAGGTCCATCGGGTCCGTCACTGGCAGTATCCGCGCCACCACTGACAATCAACTCCCGCTCCCGGCGCGGGCTTCGCCGCGGCACCGGCGGAAGCTCCTGTCCCGGCAGTGGCGGTACGGGGAATCCGCCCGCCATCGGGTCGAAGACGACGGGTTCGGGCGGCGCCTCCTTCGACGTCTCCCGGTCGCGGTACATGTCGACGAGGAAGGAGAGCAGCAGCAGCACGATGACGCCGCCTGCCACGTACAACGCGATGTCGGCGAAGTCGTAGTTCTCGTTCCGCAGCGTCCGTACGGTCGCGACGGCCATCAGCCACACCACGGAGACCGGAATGAGGACCTTCCAGCCGAGCTTCATCAGCTGGTCGTAGCGCACGCGCGGCAGCGTGCCGCGCAGCCAGATGAAGAAGAACAGCAGCAGCTGCACCTTGATGACGAACCAGAGCATCGGCCACCAGCCGTGGTTCGCACCCTCCCAGAAGGTGCTGACCGGCCAGGGTGCCCGCCAGCCGCCCAGGAAGAGCGTCACGGAGACCGCCGAGACGGTCACCATGTTCACGTACTCGGCGAGCATGAACAGCGCGAACTTGATGGACGAGTACTCGGTGTTGAAGCCGCCGACCAGATCGCCCTCGGACTCCGGCATGTCGAAGGGGGCGCGGTTGGTCTCGCCGATCATCGTCACGATGTAGATCAGGAACGACACCGGCAGCAGCAGGATGTACCAGCGGTCCTGCTGCTGGGCGACGATCTCCGAGGTCGACATGGACCCGGAGTAGAGGAACACCGACGCGAAGGCGGCGCCCATGGCGATCTCGTACGAGATCATCTGCGCGCACGAGCGCAGACCGCCGAGCAGCGGATACGTGGACCCGGAGGACCAGCCCGCCAGCACGATCCCGTAGATGCCCACCGAGGCGACCGCCAGGATGTAGAGCATCGCGATCGGAAGATCGGTGAGCTGCATCGTGGTGCGCTGGCCGAAGATCGAGACCTCGTTGCCGGCCGGCCCGAAGGGGATCACGGCGATCGCCATGAAGGCCGGGATCGCGGCGATGATCGGCGCGAGGACGTAGACCACCTTGTCCGCGCGTTTGACGATGAGGTCTTCCTTGAGCATCAGCTTGATGCCGTCGGCGAGCGACTGGAGCATGCCCCAGGGGCCGTGCCGGTTGGGGCCGATGCGCAACTGCATCCAAGCGACGACCTTGCGCTCCCAGACGATCGAGAAGAGCACGGTGATCATCAGGAAGGCGAAGCAGAAGACCGCCTTGACGACGACCAGCCACCAGGGGTCGCGGCCGAACATGGAGAGGTCCTCCGCGGCCAGGTACACGGGCGCGGCGAGGTTCGGGGTCATGCCTCCACCTCCTTGGGAGCCTCGGTGGCGAGCGTCGCCGGGCCGATGCGGACGAGTGCGCCGGGCAGCGCGCCCGTGTCCGAGGCGACGCCTCCCCCGGCGGAGTTCAGCGGGAGCCAGACCACGCGGTCGGGCATCTCGGTGATCTGCAGCGGGAGTTCGACGACTCCGGCGGGGCCGGTCACGGCCAGCGCGTCGCCGTCCTTGACGCCCGCCTCGGCGGCCGTGGCGGGCGACACACGCGCGCGTGCGGCGTGCCGGGTCCCGGCGAGCGCCTCGTCGCCCTCCTGGAGGCGGCCCTGGTCGAGCAGCAGCCGGTGTCCCGCGAGCACGGCCTCACCGGCGGCGGGCCGCGGCAGCACGGCCGCGGTTTCCAGGGGCTCGGTGGCTCGCGCCCCGTCCCAGGCGCCGAGCCGGTCGAGCTCCACGCGCGCGGTGCGCAGATCGGGCAGCCCCAGGTGGACGTCCATGGCGTCGGCGAGCATCTGCAGCACGCGTGCGTCGGTGGGCGCCAGTCGGCGGGTCATGTGATCGGGCTTGAGGGCGGCCTCGAAGAGGCGTGCCCGGCCTTCCCAGTTGAGGAAGGTGCCCGACTTCTCGGCGACCGCGGCGACGGGGAGTACGACGTCCGCGTGCTCGGTGACCTCGCTGGGACGCAGTTCGAGCGACACCAGGAAGCCCACTTCGGAGAGTGCTTCACGCGCGCGTGCCGGTTCGGGGAGGTCGGCGACCTCGACGCCCGCCACGACGAGCGCGGAGAGTTCGCCGGTGGCGGCGGCCTCGACGATCTGTCCGGTGTCGCGGCCGTAGCGGTGCGGGAGTTCGGCGATCCCCCAGGCGGCGGCGACCTCGTCCCGCGCGCGCGGGTCGGTGGCCGGACGCCCGCCGGGCAGCAGCGAGGGCAGTGCCCCCGCCTCGACGGCGCCGCGCTCCCCGGCCCGGCGTGGAATCCACACCAGCTGGGCGCCGGTCGCGGACGAGGCCCGTACGGCGGCGGTGAGCCCGCCCGCCACGGAGGCCATCCGCTCGCCGACGACGATCACGGCGCCTTCGGCGCGCAGCGCCTCGGCGGCCTTCGCTCCGTCGCCCTCCAGGCCGACCCCGGAGGCGAGGGCGTCCAGCCACTCGGTCTCGGTGCCGGGTGCTGCCGGCAGCAGCGTGCCGCCCGCCTTCTCCAGGCCGCGGGTCGAGTGGGTGGCCAGGGAGAACGTCTGCTGTCCGTGTCCGCGCCAGGCCTTGCGCAGCCGCAGGAAGACGCCGGGCGCCTCCTCCTCGGACTCGAACCCGACGATCAGGACGGCGGGTGCCTTCTCCAGGGAGGTGTACGTGACGCCCGTACCGTCGAGGTCCCGTCCGCGTCCGGCGACCCGGGCGGCCAGGAAGTCGGCCTCCTCGCCGCTGTGCACGCGCGCGCGGAAGTCGATGTCGTTCGTGTCGAGAGCCACGCGCGCGAACTTGCTGTACGCGTAGGCGTCCTCGACGGTGAGGCGCCCGCCGGTCAGCACACCGGCCCTGGAGCGCGCCGCCAGGAGCCCCTGAGCCGCGGCCTCCAGAGCCTCGGGCCAGGAGGCGGGCTCCAGCTCACCGGACTCGCCCCGTACCAGCGGCGTCGTGAACCGGTCCCGCTGCTGCGCGTACCGGAAGCCGAACCGCCCCTTGTCGCACATCCACTCCTCGTTGACCTCGGGGTCGGGAGCCGCGAGGCGCCGCATGACCTTGCCGCGCCGGTGGTCGGTGCGGGTGGCGCAGCCTCCGGAGCAGTGCTCGCACACCGAGCGCGACGACACGAGGTCGAAGGGGCGGGAGCGGAAGCGGTACGCGGCCGAGGTCAGCGCGCCCACCGGGCAGATCTGGATGGTGTTCCCGGAGAAGTACGACTCGAAGGGGTCGCCCTCTCCGGTGCCGACCTGCTGGAGCGCGCCCCGCTCCAGCAGCTCGATCATCGGGTCGCCCGCGATCTGGTTCGAGAACCGGGTGCACCGGGCGCACAGCACGCACCGCTCGCGGTCGAGCAGCACCTGGGTCGAGATCGGCACGGGCTTCTCGAACGTCCGCTTCTTGCCCTCGAAGCGGGACTCGGCGTTGCCGTGCGACATGGCCTGGTTCTGCAGGGGGCATTCGCCGCCCTTGTCGCAGACCGGGCAGTCCAGCGGGTGGTTGATGAGCAGCAGCTCCATCACACCGTGCTGGGCCTTCTCGGCCACCGGAGAGGTGAGATGCGTCTTGACGACCATCCCGTCCGTACAGGTGATCGTGCAGGAGGCCATGGGCTTGCGCTGGCCCTCGACCTCGACGATGCACTGGCGGCAGGCGCCGGCCGGGTCGAGGAGGGGATGGTCGCAGAAGCGGGGGATCTCGACGCCGAGTTGTTCGGCGGCGCGGATGACCAGAGTGCCCTTGGGCACGCTGATCTCGATGCCGTCGATGGTCAGCGAGACGAGATTCTCCGGCGGCACCGCCGCCTCCCCGCCCCCGGAGGGAGCGCTGGTGGTCACTGTCATGCGTTCACCTCCGTGTGCTTGTCCGCCCAGACCGTCGACTTGGCCGGGTCGAAGGGGCAGCCGCGGCCCGTGATGTGCTCCTCGTACTCCTCACGGAAGTACTTGAGGGAGGAGAAGATCGGCGAGGCGGCGCCGTCGCCGAGGGCGCAGAACGACTTGCCGTTGATGTTGTCGGCGATGTCGTTCAGCTTGTCGAGGTCGGACATGACGCCCTTGCCGGCCTCGATGTCGCGCAGCAACTGCACGAGCCAGTACGTCCCCTCGCGGCAGGGCGTGCACTTGCCGCAGGATTCGTGGGCGTAGAACTCGGTCCACCGGGTGACCGCCCGGACGACGCAGGTCGTCTCGTCGAAGCACTGGAGTGCTTTCGTGCCGAGCATGGAACCCGCGGCACCCACTCCCTCGTAGTCAAGAGGGACGTCGAGGTGCTCCTCGGTGAACATCGGGGTCGAAGAGCCGCCCGGCGTCCAGAACTTGAGGCGGTGCCCCTTCCGGATGCCGCCGCTCATGTCGAGGAGCTGGCGAAGGGTGATGCCGAGCGGGGCCTCGTACTGGCCCGGGTTGGTGACATGGCCGCTGAGCGAGTAGAGCGTGAAGCCCGGGGACTTCTCGCTGCCCATCGACCGAAACCATTCTTTGCCTTTGTGGAGAATCGCGGGAACTGACGCGATCGACTCGACGTTATTTACAACAGTTGGGCACGCATAGAGGCCCGCGACGGCAGGGAAAGGGGGACGGAGTCGCGGCTGCCCACGGCGGCCTTCGAGCGAGTCGAGCAGTGCGGTCTCCTCACCACAGATGTACGCGCCCGCGCCCGCGTGCACGGTGAGCTGGAGGTCGAGTCCGCTGCCCAGGATGTTCTCGCCCAGGTAGCCCGCCGCGTAGGCCTCACGCACGGCCTCGTGCAACCGCCGCAGCACGGGGACCACTTCACCGCGCAGATAAATGAAGGCATGCGAGGACCGGATCGCATAACAGGCGATGACAATGCCCTCGATGAGGCTATGCGGGTTCGCGAACAGAAGCGGGATGTCCTTACAGGTGCCCGGCTCTGATTCGTCGGCGTTGACAACTAGATAGTGCGGCTTTCCATCACCCTGGGGAATGAACTGCCACTTCATTCCCGTAGGGAATCCCGCGCCGCCGCGGCCGCGCAGACCGGCGTCCTTCACGTACGCGATGAGGTCGTCCGGCGTCATGGCGAGCGCCTTGCGCAGGCCCTCGTACCCGTCGTGCCTCCGGTAGACATCCAGCGTCCAGGACTTCTCCTCGTCCCAGAAGGCCGACAGCACCGGTGAGAGCAGCTTCTCGGGGCTGGTGTCGTGGTTGATCTCGGGTGCCAAGGTCATCACTCCCCCTCCTCGGCAACGGGCCCGGCCGGGTGGGCGGGGTCGGAGGCCGACGTGTCCTGCGGCGCGTCGTGCGAACTGAGGTGCTCGGTCGGTGACGGGTCGTGCGGCGGCTCGTCCCGGGGAGCGCCGGAACCTCGCGGGTGCACCACGCGCGCGGGGGCCGTCTCCCCCTTGGCCAGCAGGAGACCGATCAGCGAGGCGTGACCGGCGCCGCCACTCGCCTCGACCGCGCCGGGGCGCTCGTCGGGGAAGCCCGCCAGGATGCGGGCGGTGTCCTTGAACGTGCAGAGGGGGGCGCCGCGCGTCGGCTCGACCTGTGTTCCCGCGCGCAGGTCGTCGACGAGGCTCTTCGCGCTCGCCACGGTCTGGTTGTCGAAGAACTCCCAGTTGACCATCACGACCGGCGCGAAGTCGCAGGCCGCGTTGCACTCGATGTGCTCCAGGGTGACCTTGCCGTCGTCGGTGGTCTCGCCGTTGCCGACACCGAGGTGGTCCTGGAGGGCGTCGAAGATCGCGTCGCCGCCCATGACCGCGCACAGGGTGTTGGTGCAGACCCCCACCTGGTAGTCACCGGAGGGCTTGCGCCGGTACATGGAGTAGAAGGTGGCGACCGCGGTGACCTCGGCCGTGGTCAGGTCGAGCATCTCCGCGCAGAACCGCTGCCCGGTGCGCGTCACATGGCCCTCCTCCGCCTGCACGAGATGCAGCAACGGAAGGAGGGCGGACCGGGAGTCCGGGTAGCGGGCGATGACCTCGCGCGCGTCCGCTTCGAGCCGGGCTCGAACGTCGTCCGGGTAGCCGGGCGCGGGCAGTTGGGGCATGCCCAGGCTGACGCCCTGTGCCCCCTGCACGCCTTGTACGCCCTGCTCGGAAGGAGTGGTGGTCACCGGTCGACGCCTCCCATCACGGGGTCGATGGACGCGACGGCGACGATGACGTCGGCGACCTGGCCGCCCTCGCACATCGCCGCCATGGCCTGCAGGTTGGTGAAGGACGGGTCGCGGTAGTGGACCCGGTAGGGGCGGGTGCCTCCGTCGGACACGGCGTGCACCCCGAGCTCGCCCTTGGGCGACTCGACAGCGGCGTACGTCTGGCCGGGCGGGACCCGGAAGCCTTCCGTCACCAGCTTGAAGTGGTGGATCAGGGCCTCCATGGAGGTGCCCATGATCTGCTTGATGTGGTCGAGCGAGTTGCCGAGGCCGTCGGGGCCGAGCGCCAGCTGGGCGGGCCAGGCGATCTTCTTGTCGGCGACCATGACCGGACCGGGCTGCAGCCGGTCCAGGCACTGCTCGACGATCCGCAGCGACTGGCGCATCTCCTCAAGTCGGATGAGGAAGCGCCCGTACGAGTCGCAGGTGTCGGTGGTCGGCACGTCGAAGTCGAACGTCTCGTAGCCGCAGTACGGCTGGGCCTTGCGCAGGTCGTGCGGCAGGCCGGCCGAGCGGAGGACCGGGCCGGTGGCGCCGAGGGCCATGCAGCCGGCCAGGTCGAGGTAGCCGACGTTCTGCATGCGGGCCTTGAAGATGGGGTTCCCGGTGGCGAGCTTGTCGTACTCGGGAAGGTTCTTCTTCATCTTCTTCACGAACTCGCGGACCTGGTCCACCGCGCCCGGGGGCAGGTCCTGGGCGAGGCCGCCGGGCCGGATGTACGCGTGGTTCATGCGCAGGCCGGTGATCAGCTCGTAGATGTCGAGAACGAGTTCACGATCGCGGAAGCCGTAGATCATGATCGTGGTGGCGCCGAGTTCCATGCCGCCGGTGGCGATGCACACCAGGTGCGAGGAGAGCCGGTTCAGCTCCATCAGAAGCACCCGGATGAGGGTCGCGCGGTCCGGGACCTGGTCCTCGATGCCGAGGAGCTTCTCGACGGCGAGGCAGTACGCGGTCTCGTTGAAGAAGGACGTCAGGTAGTCCATGCGCGTCACGAAGGTCGTGCCCTGTGTCCACGTGCGGTACTCGAGGTTCTTCTCGATGCCGGTGTGGAGGTAGCCGATGCCGCAGCGGGCCTCGGTGACGGTCTCGCCGTCGATCTCCAGGATGAGCCGGAGCACGCCGTGCGTGGACGGGTGCTGAGGGCCCATGTTGACGACGATGCGCTCGTCGTCGGTCCTGGCCGCGGTCTGGACGACCTCGTCCCAGTCGCCGCCGGTGACCGTGTACACGGTCCCTTCGGTCGTCTCGCGGGCCGATGCTGACTGCGTGCTCATGAGTACGACCTCCGCTGGTCCGGAGCCGGGATCTGGGCGCCCTTGTACTCGACGGGGATGCCGCCGAGGGGATAGTCCTTGCGCTGCGGAAAGCCCTGCCAGTCGTCCGGCATCATGATCCGCGTCAGCGCCGGATGGCCGTCGAAGACGATGCCGAAGAAGTCGTACGTCTCGCGCTCGTGCCAGTCGTTCGTCGGGTAGACGGAGACCAGGGACGGGATGTGCGGCTCGCTGTCCGGGGCACTGACTTCGAGGCGGATCAGCCGGTTGTGGGTGATCGAGCGCAGGTGGTAGACGGCGTGCAGCTCGCGGCCCTTGTCCTGCGGGTAGTGGACTCCGCTGACGCCCGTGCAGAGCTCGAAGCGCAGGGCCGGGTCGTCGCGCAGGGTCTGGGCGACGCGGAGCAGGTGCTCGCGTTCGACGTGGAAGGTCATCTCGTCGCGGTCGACGACCGTCTTCTCGATCGCGTTCTCGGGGACGAGGCCCAGTTCCTCCAGGGCGCCCTCCAGCTCGTCGGCGACCTCGTCGAACCAGCCGCCGTACGGGCGGGAGGCCGGTCCCGGCAGCCGGACCGAGCGGACCAGGCCGCCGTAGCCGGAGGTGTCCCCGCCGTTGTTGGCGCCGAACATGCCGCGCTGGACGCGGATCTCCTCGCCGCCCTCGCCGCGCTGACCCGGGAGGTTGTCGGCGCCGAGGTCCTTCTCGGGGTTGACCCCGTTGCCGTTCGCGTCACTCACCGCAGCAGGCCCTTCATCTCGATGGTGGGAAGCGCCTTGAGCGCCGCTTCCTCCGCCTCGCGGGCCGCCTCCTCGGCGTTCACGCCGAGCTTCGAGGACTGGATCTTCTGGTGGAGCTTGAGAATCGCGTCCATCAGCATCTCGGGCCGCGGCGGACAGCCGGGCAGATAGATATCGACAGGGACGATGTGATCGACGCCCTGCACGATCGCGTAGTTGTTGAACATGCCGCCCGACGAGGCGCAAACCCCCATGGAGATCACCCACTTGGGGTTCGGCATCTGGTCGTAGACCTGCCTCAGAACCGGCGCCATCTTCTGGCTGACGCGCCCGGCGACGATCATCAGGTCGGCCTGGCGCGGCGAGCCGCGGAAGACCTCCATGCCGAAGCGCGCCAGGTCGTAGCGGCCCGCGCCCGTCGTCATCATCTCGATGGCGCAGCAGGCGAGGCCGAAGGTGGCGGGAAAGACGGACGACTTGCGCACCCACCCCGCGGCCTGCTCGACGGTGGTCAGCAGGAAACCGCTCGGCAGCTTTTCTTCGAGTCCCATGCTCAGTGGCTCCTCTGTCCCCTAGACGGGGCTCAGTCCCTTGCGGGGTTCAGTCCCATGCGGGTTCAGTCCCATTCCAGGCCGCCCCGCCGCCACACGTACGCGTACGCGACGAAGACGGTGAGCACGAAGAGCAACATCTCCACGAGCCCGAAAACCCCGAGTGCGTCGAAGGTGACGGCCCAGGGATAGAGGAAGACGATCTCGATATCGAAGATGATGAAGAGCATCGCCGTCAGGTAGTACTTGATCGGGAACCGCCCGCCGCCGGCCGGCGTGGGGGTCGGCTCGATACCGCACTCGTAGGCCTCGAGCTTGGCCCGGTTGTATCGCTTTGGACCGATAAGCGTGGCCATGACCACGGAGAAGATCGCAAAGCCTGCCCCGAGGGCTCCCAGTACGAGGATGGGCGCATAGGCGTTCACCGCTCCTCGCTCCTCTCAGTCGGCATTGACTGCATGGGCGTCCCCCCGGCCTCGGGCCGAGGGAAGTTGCATCAGGCGTTGCTCCTGCTTCGCGAACCCCATGAACCTCATGGGGCCGACAAGCCCCGTGCGGCTCCACGAAGATCGCGTACATGTGAAGCAGGTCACAAGCCCAACTGCCCCGCATCTTATGCCTGCCGGTCTGTGATCTGCGACACGGGGTACGACAACGCCTTTGTGATCTCCACCACCCGGCCGAGGATCATGAAGTCTGATGAGCTTCGATCTTCGTACGAGAGGCGTCCGAGTGATCACCAGAGGTGACATTTTCGCTCGTTTTCGCTGGTCCCGGGGTTCGGCGCAATATCAAGGGGTCGTCGCCCAAGGCAAATTGGTGTTGGACGTCGGTGCTTGATAGAGGAACTCGTTCACACTTCGGGGGGAGTTGGGGTGTCAGGTGTGGACGGCGGAGGTGCGTGCATCCGTTCACGAGCGGTACACAACCTCGACTCGACTCCGACCCGGGCGCGAGGGACGCGAGGGTCACGGTCGCCGTTCCGTGACCTGCGTCACACCGCGGCGGGGTCGAATAAGCCGGGCTTGGCCACCGGCCTCAACGGGTGCTAGGCGGTGGGCAATTCGGACGTAACGCGAAAAGGCCTTGATCACAGGCCGGTTGGGCGGTGTCCGCAATGCCCGTTACGGCGTCAATAAGGAACGCCACGCCCGGGATTCTGGCGACCCATTGAACAATTGTGGCGCACCACACGTTTCTTGAAGGTATGGAGGAGCCCCTGATACCGGTTGTACTCATGTCCCACACCGCTCACATACGCAGCCACCGGAAACCCCGGCCTCGCAGCAGTTCGACGCTCGCGATGCGCGCCGGAGTTGCCGGTGGCGTCCTCAGCACCCTGGCAGTGGCCGGTGCGTCCGGATCGGCGAACGCCGCCGAGTCGACGACCCAGACCATGCAGCTGTCGGCCCTCACGGGTGACATAGCCGCTCAGGTCGCGGAGTCCGCGGAGGTCACCCAGCAGGCCGCCGTCGACTACGAGCTTCGGGCCGAGCGCGACGCTGCCGCCGCCAAGGCCGCCAAGCAGGCCAAGGCGGACCTCGCGGACGCCAAGAAGAAGGCGGAGGCCAAGGAGAAGGCCGAGGACGCCCGTAAGGCCGCTGCCGAGCGCGCCACCCGGTCCTCGGAGCGGGTGTCCCTCGCGGCGCCCTCCACCAGCACCAGCACCGACACCGACGTGCCCGCTCCCGCGAGCGGCAGTGTCGGCACCGTGATCGCCTTCCTCAACGCGCAGGTCGGCGACGCGTACGTCATGGGCGCCACCGGTCCCAACGCCTGGGACTGCTCTTCCCTGGTGCAGGCCGCGTTCAAGCAGGTCGGCGTGGATCTGCCGCGCGTCTCCCAGGACCAGTCGATGGCCGGTACGCCGGTCTCGCTGGACAACATCCAGGTCGGCGACATCCTGTACTGGGGTGGCAAGGGCTCGGCGTACCACACGGGCGTGTACATCGGTGGCGGCAAGTACCTGGACGCCGCGAACCCCTCGAAGGGCGTCGTCATCCAGGACCTGTCGGGCTACCCGGCGAGCGGCGCGGTGCGCGTGCTCTGACCTCCGGTCAGCGTTTTGAGTGCTGAGTGCTGAGTGCTGAGTGCTTTTGACGGGCCGCTTCCCCAGCGAGGGAAGCGGCCCTCAAGCGCGGTCTCGGTCCGGGCCGCCTCGGTCGGGGCCGCCCCGGTCCGGGCGGCCTCAGCCCGGACGGCCTCGGTTCGAGCGGTCTCAGCCCAGGTCGAACGTGTTGGGCAACCCGAGCTTGTAGCGGACCTCGTCCACCCGCTTCAGCGGCTCCATCTCCGGCGGGCGGAAGAGTTCCCAGATCTCACAGCGCTCGGCGCCCGAATCGTCCGCGTCCAGTAGCGCGTTGACGGCGAGCCGGGCCGACTCGTTGGCGCCCTCCATCGTCGCGAGGTCCACATCCGTACGGACGAAGTCGCCGGCGAGGAAGAAGTTCGGCACCGCCGTGCGGGCGGACGGGCGGTTGTAGAGCGTGCCCGTCGGGTGGATCAGGAGCTGCTCGCGGTTCTGCGGGTCGGGGCCGCCGAGGCCCGTCACCGCCGGGTCCATGAACCAGCCGAGCCGGTCGTCGTCGGTCAGCGTGGTCTTGCCCGCGTCGTTCAGGCCGTCCTTCAGCTGGGCCCAGCACTCGGCGACGATCTCCTCGCGGGTGCACTCCCGCGCCGTCTTGCCGTACAGGATCCCGGGCAGGTCCCACTCGGAGATGATCACGGAGAGGCAGTCGCGCGCCTGGCCGTCCCCGTAGTCGCGCGAAAAGTCCCGTACGTCCCAGAACTGGGCCTGCCCGATTCCGGTCACCGCCCAGGGCGAGTCGAGGCAGTTG
Organism: Streptomyces sp. NPDC050704; assembly: GCF_040654355.1. Lineage (NCBI taxonomy): Bacteria > Bacillati > Actinomycetota > Actinomycetes > Kitasatosporales > Streptomycetaceae > Streptomyces > Streptomyces sp. NPDC050704. Next base: position 33,644 of record NZ_JBFAHW010000004.1, read on the forward strand.
ATGTGCCCGTGCACCACCGGCGTCGGGGTGCGCAGGTAGAACATGATCCCGACCATCCAGTCCGTCTTCAGCGCGTCGCACTTCGCCAGCTGGGGATCGGCGGCGCGCAGGGCCGGGCCCCACGTCCGGCGGGCGTGCTCGACGGGCAGGGCGGAGACGTAGTGGTCGGCGGTGACGGTACGGGCCTCACCGCCGTCCGGCGCGGACACGCGTACGCCGCTGACCCTCCCGCCCTCGTACACGATGTCGTTCACCTGGGTTTCGAGGACGAACTCCACGCCGAGTGAGCGCAGATGAGCGACCCAGGGGTCGATCCAGGCCTCGCTGGTGGGGGCGTTCAGGACGCGGTCGACGTCCGCGTCGCCGTCCATGCCGCGGCCGAGGAGCCCCCACAGCATCAGGGCCTCGATGATGATGCGGCCGACCGTGCGGGTGGAGGCCTCCTGGGCGCGGGTGGCGACGAGGTTGCGGGTCTGTCCGATGCCGAGGAGCATCTGGTACTCCTCGCTCATCTCCTCGGCCCGGATGAAGTCCCACCAGGCGGTCTTCTCCCAGTCGTCCTCACGGCGCGCGTCGCAGCTGGTGAGGTGGACCAGGAGGCGGTCGGCGAAGTACGCGGCCTCGTGCGCCGGCAGCCGGGTGCCGAGGTCGAGGACGCTCAGCACCTGGTCGCGGATCCAGGACGGGGTGAGGTCCACCGGCCGGGGCGGGGTGGTCAGGCGGCGCAGCGGGAAGTGGAGGTCGGGCCGGCCCGCCTCGCGGGCGAAGAGGGCCTCGGTGCCGCCGCGGAGGTTGTCGTGGACGCCGTTCGCGTTGCCGGGGAACGGGATGCGGCGCAGGGTGTCGGGAAGGTTCCGGTAGAAACCGGGGAAGAACCGGAAGCCGTGTTCGCCGGGTAGCGGTTTGCGGCCTCCGGAGGCCGTGCCGGGGACGTCCATCGAGCGGGCCTTGCCGCCGAGGACGTCGTAGTACTCGTAGACGGTCACGGCGTAGCCCCGCTCGGCGAGTTCCTGCGCGGCGCTCAGGCCGGACACGCCACCGCCGAGGACGGCGACACGCTTCCCGGCCGCCCCTGCCGCCCCAGGGGCCCCTGCGGCGGCGGCCGCGCTCTCCGCCGTCCCGACCGCCGCAGCCGTCCCTAACGCGGCCGCGCCGACGGCTCCGCCGGTTCCGGCGAGGAACCGTCTGCGCGTGTGACCCGTGAGGTCTCTGTGACCCGTGTGCTCCTGCTGAGGTTCCATGTGTTCTGTTGTCATGGATACGGCAGGGTAGAGAGAGCCGCGATGAGGTGAAAGGGACCGAACCGGCCACCCACAGCACTCTCACACGGTGTTCGTGAACGCGGTGCTCGTGGCCAAGGCCCGTCTACGCCTTCGGGGCCACCTTGCTCAGGCCGTTGATGATGCGGTCCATCGCGTCGCCGCCCGTCGGGTCGGTCAGGTTGGCGAGCATCTTCAGCGTGAACTTCATCAGCATGGGGTGGGTGAGGCCCCGCTGTGCCGCGATCTTCATGACCTTCGGGTTGCCGATGAGCTTCACGAAGGCGCGGCCGAGCGTGTAGTAGCCGCCGTAGGTGTCCTTGAGGACCTTCGGGTAGCGCTGGAGGGCGAGTTCACGCTGGGCGGGGGTCGAGCGGGCGTGCGCCTGGACGATGACGTCGGCGGCGATCTGGCCGGACTCCATGGCGTAGGCGATGCCCTCGCCGTTGAACGGGTTCACCATGCCGCCCGCGTCGCCGACGAGCAGCAGGCCCTTGGTGTAGTGCGGCTGGCGGTTGAAGGCCATCGGAAGGGCGGCGCCGCGGATCGGGATCGTCATGTTGTCCGGGGTGTAGCCCCAGTCCTCGGGCATCGAGGCGCACCAGGCCTTGAGAACCTCGCGCCAGTCCAGCTCCTTGAAGGAGTTGGAGGTGTTCAGGACCCCGAGGCCGACATTCGACGTACCGTCGCCCATGCCGAAGATCCAGCCGTAGCCGGGCAGCAGACGGTCCTCGCCGGGGCCGCGGCGGTCCCACAGCTCCAGCCAGGACTCCAGGTAGTCGTCCTCGTGACGCGGGGACGTGAAGTACGTACGCACCGCGACGCCCATCGGACGGTCCTCGCGGCGGTGCAGGCCCATCGCCAGGGAGAGCCGGGTCGAGTTGCCGTCGGCCGCGACGACCAGGGGCGCGTGGAAGGTGACTTCGCGCTTCTCCTTGGAGTCGACGTCACCGAGCTTCGCCCTGACGCCCGTGATGCGGCCCGTACGGTCGTCGATGACGGGGGCGCCGACGTTGCAGCGCTCGTACAGCCGCGCGCCCGCCTTCTGCGCCTGCCGGGCCAGCTGCTCGTCGAAGTCGTCGCGCTTGCGTACGAGTCCGTAGTCGGGGTAGGCGGCGAGATCCGGCCAGTCCAGCTGGAGGCGGACGCCGCCGCCGATGATGCGGAGCCCCTTGTTCCGGAGCCAGCCCGCCTCCTCCGAGATGTCGATTCCCATGGAGACGAGCTGTTTGGTGGCGCGGGGCGTCAGCCCGTCACCGCACACTTTTTCCCGCGGAAACGCGGTCTTTTCCAGGAGCAGGACATCAAGTCCGGCCTTGGCCAGGTAGTAGGCCGTGGTGGAACCGGCTGGCCCGGCCCCGACGACGATCACATCGGCGGTGTGTTCGGAGAGGGGCTGGGACTCGGTCACGGCGGGGTCTCCCCAGTTCTCGAAGGCTCGAAATCTCGAAGGCTCGAAGCGCGAAGTCTCGAAATCCGCGTGCTGACGGGCACGGGACATGGGCAGTCTATGCAGCGGTACGGATCACCTGGATGAAGGGCTGCCCCGTGAAACAAGCTCTCCCCGTGGTACACCTGCGCGTCCCCACCGATGAGGACGCTTTCGCCTGGCACCGGGCGTTCGATCACCCGGATGTGATGGAGTTCCACGGCGGCAAGTCGTCCGAGCTGTCCGTCTACGAGGAGTTGACCGCCCGGCAGCGCCGGCACGACGCCGAGTACGGCTTCTGCTTCTGGACCATGCTCGACGAGGAGGGGCAGGTCATCGGATTCACCGGCGCCCAGCCGTGGCCGCACGAGTGGGGCCCGAAGGGCGAGATCGAGATCGGCTGGCGGCTCGGCCGGGACCACTGGGGCAAGGGATACGTCACCGCGGCGGCGCGGACCACGCTGGAACGGGTGCGGGGGACGGGCGTACGCAGCGTGGTGGCGATGGTGAACTCGCGCAACGAACGCTCCATCGCGGTGACCGGACGCCTCGGCATGGAACTCGTCGAGACGTTCACGTCGCCGAATTCGGACCAGCTCGGACACTGCTTCCGGCTGGTCCTCTGACCGCTTCCGACCGGTTCTCTCGCGGCCTCCGACTGGTTTCCTGACGGCTTCCGGATGGTTCTCTGACCGCTTACGACTGATCCTCTGACGGCTACCGGCCGAGCCTCTGACGACTTCCGGCCGAGCGTCCGGCGGGTTCGCGGCGGGCCCGGGCCGGATCCCCGACGACTTCCGGCGGGGCCCGGCAGGGCTTACCCTGCCGGTACCGCTGGGGGTGACGTCTGTGCGCATAACACCCAAGACACCCGAAGTGCGCGTACCGCGGCTCGTCGGTCTGATGGCCGTGGACGCGCGCGAGACGGCCGAGACGCGCGGGGTGCTGCTCGCCGCCCCCGACCGGCCCGACTTCGACCTCACCGTCGTCGACTACGTCGTACGCCAGTACCCGCTGCCCGGCTCCGAGGTGCCGCGCGGTGCTGTCGTCACCGTGTGGTTCGACCTCGGCGAGGGTGAGGGCGGCGGAGGCGCGGGCGTGCGCGAACCGCGGCTGCCGCGGCCGCCGTCGGGCGGGCTGCAGCGCGAACTCGACCCACCGGGCGACCCGTTCGCGGTCCTCAGGTGAGCCGAACCGGTCAGTAGGAACCGGTCAGTGCTTGAAACCCCGGTGCAGCGCCACGATCCCGCCCGTGAGGTTGCGCCAGGCGACCTTCGACCAGCCGGCCTCGCGCAGGCGGGCGGCGAGGGCGGGCTGGTCGGGCCAGGCGCGGATGGACTCGGCGAGATAGACGTACGCGTCGGGGTTGGAGGACACCGCACGGGCCACCGGCGGCAGGGCGCGCATCAGGTACTCGGTGTAGACCGTGCGGAAGGGCGCCCAGGTCGGATGCGAGAACTCGCAGATCACGACGCGGCCGCCGGGCTTGGTCACCCGGTACAGCTCGCGCAGCGCCGCGTCCGTGTCCTGTACGTTCCGCAGCCCGAAGGAGATCGTCACCGCGTCGAAGGTGTCGTCCTTGAACGGGAGCCTGGTGGCGTCGCCCGCGGTCAGCGGCAGCCAGGGGTGGTTCTTCTTGCCGACCCTGAGCATCCCGATGGAGAAGTCGCAGGGGACGACGTACGCACCCGTGCGCGCGAAGGGCAGGGAAGACGTGGCCGTCCCGGCGGCCAGGTCCAGGACCTTCTGGGCCGGTCGCGCGTCGACCGCCTTCGCGACCTCCTTGCGCCACACCCGGTCCTGGCCGAGCGACAGCACGTCGTTCGTCAGGTCGTACCGTTCCGCCACGTCGTCGAACATCGAGGCGACTTCGTGCGGCTGCTTGTTCAGGGATGCGCGGGTCACGGGCCCATTGTGGCAGTACGGACCGGACGGCTCGGCAGCACCCGGCCGCGAGCTGAGGACCGCCGAAAAGCTCAGCGGCGCCGATGCACCAAGCGGCCGGCGCACACCGTCGCGATGCAGGTGCCGTCGCTGTCGAACACGGCGAGGTCCGCGCGGCCCACATCGACGATGGCCGTGGCCCGGGCGCGCGGGAGTACGACCACATCGTTGCGGTCGGCCGCCGCCCAGAGCCCGGGGCCGTCCATATGCTCCTCCAGCACAGCCACCGCACCCAGTTTCAGCACGGCGTGCACGCGTTCACGCGGGGTCGGCGCGTCCGGGAGTGGGCCTTCGTGAACGAGGGCGGGGCCGAGCACGCCGGGCCATCGCCGTACCCGGGCGTCGGGAAACCGCTCCCGGATCTCCGCGAACGTCCCGACAGCACCGACCCGGTCCCGCCCCACGAGGACCGCGCCGTCCTTGATGGGCTCTCCTCGGCCCCAGACGAGACGCACCTCGTCAGCGACGTGAATCGTCTCCAACTCGGACTCGTACCGCCTCAGTTGGAAGCAAGCAGCTTCAGCTCGGGGTGGGCCGTCCCGCCCGCGATCGCCGTGGAGGAGATGTGCGACTGGACCCGCTCGTCGACGGGGTCGTTCGCCGGGTCGTCGTGGACGACCAGGTGCTCGTACGTCGTCGCCCGCTGGGCCGGGACGCGGCCCGCCTTGCGGATCAGGTCGATGATCTCCATGCGGTTGGAGCGGTGCTTGGCACCGGCCGACGAGACGACGTTCTCCTCAAGCATGATCGAACCGAGGTCGTCGGCGCCGTAGTGCAGCGACAGCTGGCCGACCTCCTTGCCGGTGGTGAGCCACGAACCCTGGATGTGGGCGATGTTGTCCATGAACAGCCGCGCGATGGCGATCATCCGCAGGTACTCGAAGAGCGTCGCGTGCGTACGGCCCTTGAGGTGGTTGTTCTCGGGCTGGTACGTGTACGGGATGAAGGCGCGGAAGCCGCCCGTCCGGTCCTGTACGTCACGGATCATCCGCAGGTGCTCGATGCGCTCGGCGTTGGTCTCGCCGGTGCCCATGAGCATGGTGGACGTCGACTCGACGCCGAGACCGTGCGCGGTCTCCATGATCTCCAGCCAGCGCTCGCCGCTCTCCTTCAGCGGGGCGATCGCCTTGCGCGGCCGCGCGGGGAGGAGTTCGGCGCCGGCGCCGGCGAAGGAGTCGAGCCCGGCGGCGTGGATGCGCGAGATGGCCTCGTCCACACTCACCTTGGAGATACGGGCCATGTGCTCGACCTCGCTCGCCCCCAGGCTGTGGATGACGAGCTGCGGGTACGCGGCCTTGATCGCGGCGAAGTGCTCCTCGTAGTACTCGACGCCGTAGTCCGGGTGGTGCCCGCCCTGGAACATGATCTGCGTGCCGCCCAGCTCGACGGTCTCCGCGCAGCGGCGCAGGATGTCGTCGAGGTCGCGGGTCCAGCCCTTGGCGGTGTCCTTGGGAGCCGCGTAGAAGGCGCAGAACTTGCACGCCGTGACGCAGACGTTCGTGTAGTTGATGTTGCGCTCGATGATGTACGTGGCGATGTGCTCGGTGCCCGCGTACCTCCGTCGCCGTACGGCGTCGGCGGCGGCGCCCAGCGCGTGCAGCGGGGCGTCCCGGTAGAGGTCGAGCGCCTCTTCCGGGGTGATCCGCCCACCCTCGGCGGCACGGTCGAGGACGGACTGAAGGTCGGCCTTCTCGGTCACCGGGACGGTCCCTTTCATAAGGGTGTGGACGGACTGATCCAGCGTACGCCAGCGTCGCCGATCACTTGACGTCAGGCCGTGTACGGGTTCCGTCGCTGTGTACGACCGCGTGTACGACCGCTCTGTCAGGCCGCGTACGCCCCCACGAGCAGGCCCACGAAGGCGCCCGCGATCAGGAAGGGGCCGAAGGGGATCGAAGTCTTGCGTCCGGCCCTGCGGACGACGACGAGCCCCAGCCCGTACAACCCTCCGAACAGGAACCCGGCGAAGGTGCCGAGCAGCACCGACCCCCAGCCGTACCAGCCGAGGACGGCGCCGAGCCCGAGCGCGAGCTTTACGTCGCCGAAACCCATGCCGTTGGGGTTGATGAGGAAGAGGACGAAGTAGCCGCCGCCGAGGGCGAGGGCTCCGTACAGGGCGGTCGGCCAGTCACCGGCGTGCTCGGGGGCCGCCGCGGCGCCCGCGAGCAGGACGAGGGCGGCTCCGGCCAGGGACAGGGTCAGCACGTCGGGCAGCCGTTGGACCGTGAAGTCGACGACGGCCAGGAGTACGCCGAGGGGCGCGAGCAGCAGCCAGGCGCCCAGCTCGGGGCGGGTGCCGGTCGCCGCCGCGAGGGCTCCGCAGACGAGGGCGGTGGCGAGGGCGACAAGGGGGGTGCTGGGGCCGTACGCACGCCCCCCGCACTCCCGGCAGCGGGCCGGGCCCAGCCAGCGCGCGATGGGGTGCCCGTCGGGGCACCGCGTCTGCCAGGCCTCCTCGGGCGCCACGGAGAAACGGTGGGCGACACGGGGAACGAAGAGCCCGACGGCGCCGCCCCAGAGGACGGCGCCGACGATCAGCAGGAGGCCCAGTGAATCCAGGAGGCCGCTCATCCCACTGCGGCCACGCCGCTGCGCCAAGCGGGCAGCAGCTCGTCCAGCAGGGCCTCGGTCCGGGGCGGGAGCCCGCGGGCCCCGCTGCGCGACACCAGGTCCGCCGCGAGCCGCTTCAGGCGGTCGCTGTCAGCGGTGGCGTGCGTGGCCCGCAGCAGCTCGTTCCACAGCCGCTCGTCCGCCGGCGCGGAGCCCAGCGCGGCGTTGAGCGCCTCGATGGCCTTCTCCGCCCGGTTCTTCTCCAGGTGGAACGCGGAGAGGGCGAGCCCGATGTCCGCGACGAGCAGCGGCAGTTGGGCGTCGATGATCTCGTGGGTCAGCCACCCGTACCGTCCCGTGGGCCGCTCGGCCAGCAAGGGCCCGCGCACCAGCACCAGCGCGTCGGTCAGCAGACGCCCGCGTACGGCCCGGCTGTTGGTCCCGCGCCCCTGCGTGGCCTCGTGGTACAGCGAGCGCAGCACATCCAGGTCGGACACGACGGACTTGGCGAGCGTGAGCCGCCCGGTGGTGTCGGTGCCCAGCCGCGGCGTGCCGTCCGGGTCGGCGCCCAGCCAGCCGCGAAGCCGCTCGACCAGCGCGTCCCGCACGTCATCCGTCACCCCGCGCGGCCAGAGCGCGGAGGACAGCACCCGGGGATGCACGCCTTCACGGTGCAGCAGCAGCAGCGCCAGCGCCTCGTGCAGCAGCGGGCTGCGCTCACCGTCCGGCATGTCGAGGCCGATGATCTCGTACGGGCCCACGAGCCGCGCGTACACCGCAGGCCGCCCCTGCTCGCTGATGTCGACGAGGAACGGCGGGGTGGAGGCCGGGCGGCGGTTGTCGCGCTCGGCGTCCGGGTCGGCCTCGACGAACAGCTCGACGACGGCCCGCTGCTGGGCCACCGGCAGGAGCTGCGCGTCGAGTTCGAGCCCGAGGAGCGGCGCGAGCAGCTTGCCCTCGCTGGTGATCTCCATCTCCCAGGCGGCCCCCGGCAGATCGCCCGACTGCGTACCGACGAGGTACCCGATGCCCAACCGGCCCGCGTCGGCGGCCAGTTCGGCGAGCTTGACGGCGTCGTCGGCGGCCGGCTCGGCGGCGAGCAGGACGAGGTGCGGGGCCCAACGGGTGTGCTGGGCAGGACCCGTACGCCCGGTGAGAACCGAATCATGCCCGGCCGCTCCCAGTGCCCCGCGCCGCTGCCGGGTCTCGGCCTCCATGGTCTCGACGAGCGCCTCTACGTCGTCGAGATGGCGCAGCCGGTTGGGCGCGAGGGGGGTCAGGTCCTCGCCGAAGCCGACGAGCGTGATCGTCATGCGGTCGGACCATCCGTTGGTGGCCAACTCGGCGGCCACGGAGGCGAACACGCCCGCCCGGTCCTGCTCGCGCCCGCTCAGCGACACGATGCCGGGCACGGCCTCCAGGTTGAGCAGCAGCCGCGAGTCGTCCATCGTGCCGAGGCTGACGAGCCCCGGGTACGGAGCGGCCGTGTTCACCTCCTCGTACCGCTCGGCGTCGGCGCGGGCCAGCATCCAGAACGTCTGGTCCTGCCCCAACTGCCAGGGCGCGGGCGGCTTTCCGGCGGGCTGGGCGAGCTGGAGGTGCAGGTCGCCGTTGCCGCTCATCCAGGCCGCGTACACGGTCGGCAGCGGCCGCGACTCGCCCGCGAGCGACGCGGCGAGCCCGCGCAGCGACAGGTCGAGCAGCCGTACGCCTTCGGGGTCGGCCCCCACCATCAGCGCGTCCTGCGCGTCGGCGGCCGCACCCGTGGGCGTCGGCGGCTCCATACCGCGCCGCCGCCCACCGACGGAACCGAGCGCGGACTGCCACAGCGCCTGACGACGACGCCGGCCGAGGGCGCCGAGGAGACCGGCGGCGAGGAGGGGAGCGCCGAGGAGTGCCTGGGGCAGCCCGAAGTCACTGCCCTCTCCGGCGGCGGGTCCGGCCTGCTCCTGCTGTCCTTGCTCCCCCTGCTGGTTCCCCTGGTCAGGGGCGGGCCGCTGCTCGGGAAGACTGATGTGGGCGGTGTCACGGTCGACGGACCCCGACCCGCCGCCCTGCTGCCCGCTCCCCTGCTGTCCACTCCCCTGCTGGCCCCCGCTGCCGGTCTTGGCGTAGTCGGAGATCTGCCGCTGGACTTCCTCGGAGACCTTCGGAGCCTCGTCCGGCATCTCCACGAGTTCGCCGCCGCGGGCGTCGCCGGGCATCTCCATGATCCAGCCGGGCCGGATGAGGCTGGCCTCGGAGAGCTTCGAACCGTCGGGCTGCGTACGGTCCTTGTTGAGCTGGTAGATCTCCTTGTAGCGTCGGCCGTCGCCGAGGTGGCGCTCGGCGACCTCCCACAGGGAGTCGTGGTGACGGCCCTCGGGCGGCTGGATCCGGTAGAACTTCGTGTCGTCGTCGGACGCCTGGGCGCCGCCCCCGGCCTCCGCCTGCGCGGCGGCGTTGGCGGCCTGCTCGGCCAGTGCGGCGGATGTGGCGGCCGCCTGCTCCTGCTGTTGCCCCAGCAGCCCGCCCGGCGTCTGCTGCGCGGCCGCCGCGACGGTCGGCCGCTGGTTCCCGTCCATCTGCTGCCCCAGCTGCGAGAGCCCCGGCGTGAAGCTCGCCGCGGTCGCACCGACCAGCAGCAGCGCCGCGACGAGCTGCCGCGCGAGCAGCTGGCTGGGGCCGGCGCCGGGTACCCGGTTCGGCATCCCGACGCCCGACAGCGCGGCCTTCATCTCGACGAGCACGCAGGCGGTGAACTGGGCCCAGGCGAACCAGACGACAACGGTCAGTGTGTTGATGAACGTGTCGACGGTGATCTCGTTCTGCAGCCACTCCAGCTTCGGCGCGCCGGAGGGAAACGGCCACCCGATCTGTGTCGCGAGCGCCCCGGGCACACCGATGAGCAGCACGAGCAGCGCGACGAAGGCGACGAACGCCTTGACGAAGTCCCCGAACGACCGGCGGCGCCGGGGCAGGGGCTGCGGCGTCCGATTCCTCGGACCCGGCGAGCTTCCCGTCTGGTTGGAAGTGGTGCGTCGCGCCATGGCGGGTGTCCTGGTGTCGATGTGGAGGGAGGGAAGGCTGGGGGTGCGCTGAGCCTACCGAGATCTTATGAAGAGAGTCGAAGGTCAGGCAGGGGGTGAGGCCCGTCACCTCGACCGCTTCCGCACCGAACGCCCCCTAAGCCACGAGTTGTCCACCCGCGCGCAGGCCGTGCCCCACCTGCATCCAACGCCCTTCGCAACTGTCACGTCACACATCTCACGATCCCCACACAATCCCCGATCGCCGCCCCGATCCCCTCTACTCCCCCCTGATAGCTTCGTTCTCTGTTGCACACGCCTTACACAGGGGGAGTACGCCCGTGGCCCGCCACACCGTGACCACCGCCGCTGCCGCGTTCGCCGTAACGTCGGCGCTTCTGCTCACTGCCTGCGGCGGGGGTGACGATTCGTCTTCGGATGACATCAAGGGGGCGGACAAGGACGCGTCGAGCAGCAGCCCGTCGGCTTCGGCCTCGGCTTCGAAGGCCAGCGCGGACCAGCCCGACCTCTCGTTGCCGAAGGACCTCGACCTGGTCTTCGACTTCGACAAGCCGTCCGACGCGAAGCACGCGGCGGCGCTTGCCGATGCGCAGAACTACATCCGGGCGCTGAAGCACGGCATCGCCCAGCAGGACCCGGACGACCCGGCGTACCAGTTCTACTCCGGTGGACCGGCCGCGCAGTACGCCAAGTCGCAGATCGAGGCCTGGACGAAGGGCGGCTGGACCGTCAACGGGACGGACAGGTACTACGACGAAGACGTCACCACCCTGAATGACGGCAAGGGTGTCCTCGTCACGTTCTGCAGGAACCAGGCCAAGTTCTACAGCAAGGAAATCAAGACCGGGAAGATCCTCTACACCAAGGAGAACCTGGACAGCTACCAGACGTGGCGGCTGCTCATGGTCCCCCCGTCCGGCTCCTCCAAGGTCTGGAAAGCCGGGAACACGGAGGTCGTCGGCAAGGCGAAGGAGTGCCGGTGATGGCACCTTCACGACGAACGGTGCGCTGGGGTGCCTCCGTGGGCGCGGCCGCGGTGTTGTGCACCGGTGGCGTCGCTCACGCCAACGGCACTCCTGGGGACACGACCACCCCCTCGGCTCCTCCCGCCGCCCCTTCGGGCAACGCGAACGACCAGGAGGTGTCCGCCTCCGTCACGTACTCCCGGATCAAGGTCACCCAGATCAGCGGCCCGACCGGCGGCAACAGGGGCAGCATCTCGTCGACGGACGTGACCTGGGAGCCCCCGCCCTGCTGGTACGAGCCCGTCTTCACACCGGAACAGCTCAAGGCGTTCTCGGAGGGAGGCAACCCTCTGGGACACGTCAGCCCCCACACCTCCTGGGGCGGCCAGAAGCTGTGGACGGACCACTACCGGGACAAGAAGGACGCCTACAGCTACAAGGACGGCGCCCTCGACCCCGTAGCAGGCTACGACGACTACAACACCGGCAAGAACGGCTACTTCTGGCGCGGCGTGGCCCGCGACCTCGCCGACCCGGACTCGTACGGCTGCGAACGCGTCATGTTCTGGCAGAACGCCGGCGAGGTTCCCGACGTACCGAACGCCCCGACACCGGAAACCCTCGCCGAGTACGCCTACGACAAGGTGAAGGTCCCCGACACCGAGATCGAGCTGAAGCCGGAAGCCAAATCCACGGTGAACGCGCCGACTTGGGTATGGCTGGACAAAGGGACGTTCCAGGAGGTCAAGGTCCGCGCCGAGTTGCCCAACACCAACCTCTGGGCGGAGACGACGGCGAAGCCGGTCGCGCTGCACCTGAACCCGGGTACGGAGGACGCGGAGACCTTTCCCGCCTCCGGTGACTGCGAGATCAACGACGACGGCTCCATCGGCATCCCGTACAAGACCGGCGACGCCGGCAAGACCCCGCCGTGCGGCATCAGTTACCTGCGTGCCACCGACGGAGAGCCGTACGAGCTGACGGCCTCCGTGACCTGGCAGATCACCTGGGACGGCAGTGGCGGCACCGGCGGCGACCTCCCCGACGGCACCTTCGAGACCACCCAGAACATGAACGTCCAAGAGATCCAGTCGATCAACCGCTAGCTTCGTTCTCTGTTGCACACGCCTTACACAGGGGGAGTACGCCCGTGGCCCGCCACACCGTGACCACTGCCGCCGCCGCGTTCGCCGTAACGTCGGCGCTTCTGCTCACCGCTTGCGGCGGGGGTGACGATTCGACGACGGATGACATCAAGGGGGCGGACCAGGGATCGTCGAGCAGCCCGTCGGCTTCGGCGTCCGCCGCATCGGACGCGAAACGACCGGCCATCAAGTTGCCGAAGAGCTTCCGGGCGGGCTTCGAGGGCTGGACGAATAGCGATCCCGACCTCCAGACCGCCCTGAACGACGGCAAGGAACGGCTCCGGGCGTCGTACGCCGCCATCATCGAGAGCGATCCCGAGGCCGACTACCTCGCCTTCTACAGCGGGCGGGCGGCGATGAGCACCGGCTCCGCGTGGGTCAAGGGCTACAAGGGGTTGACGATCATCGGCGAGGTCAAGGTCTACGACCCCGAGATCACCTACCTCGGCAAGACCAAGACACGCGCCACGCTCTTCTACTGCGTCGACGAGAGCAAGGGCTACAGCAAGGACCTCAAGTCCGGCGAGACAGCCGGCACCCCGAAGGGTGAGTCACCGAAGGTGCAGTACCGGACGAGCCTCGGAAAGGAATCGAGCGGCGTCTGGAAGACCGAGACGGTCGAGACGGAAGCAGGAGGGTGCTGACGATGCACACGACTCGGCACCTCCTCCGAGGCCTGCTCGTCCCACTGGTACTGACGGCCGCCGTGGCACCGTCCCCTGCCCTCGCCCTCGGCGAGCCGGGGCATGAAGGAGAAGCGAGCGGCGGCGCCGAAGGCAAGGACCTCTACGCCTCGGCCACCCAGTCGCAGATCAAGGTCCGTCAGGTGAGCGGTCCCACCGGGGGCAAGCGGGGCAGCCTCGCGCCGGTGGACACGAACTGGGAGCCCCCGGCCTGCTGGTACGAGCCGATCTTCACGGGCGAGCAGCTCAAGGGGTTCGTGGACAAGACGGACGGCGTCGGCGACGTCGGCATCCACGAGTCCTGGATCGGCAAGGGCCTGTGGACCGACCACTACCAGGACGGCAAGCCGGATCGTAATTTCGACGACGAGATCAGCGTCGCCGAGGGTTACAAGGACTACAACATCGGCAAGGACGGCTACTTCTGGCGCAGCGTCGCCCCGGACAAGAGCGACCCCGAGTCCTGGGACTGCGGCCGCATCATGTTCTGGCAGGACGCCGGCGAGATCCCTGACGTGCCGAACGCCCCGACGCCCGAGACCCTCGCCGGGTACGCCTACGACAAGGTCAAGGTCCCCGACACCGAGATCGAGTTGAAGCCGGAGGGCAAGTCCACGGTCAACCTGCCCACTTGGGTGTGGCTGGACAAGGGCACGTTCCAGGAGGTCAAGGTCCGCGCCGAGTTGCCCAACACCAACCTCTGGGCCGAGACCACGGCCAAGCCGGTCGCCCTCCACCTGGAACCGGGCACGGAGGACGCGGAGACGTACCCCGCCTCCGGTGACTGCGAGATCAACGACGACGGCTCCATCGGCACCCCGTACGAGAAGGGCGATGCCGAGAAGACCCCGCCCTGCGGAATCAGGTACCTCCGCGCCACGGCCGGTGCCCCGTACGAACTGAAGGCCTCCGTGACCTGGCAGATCACCTGGGAAGGCACGGGCGGTGCGGGCGGCGACCAGCCCGACGGCGTTTTCGAGACCACCCAGGACATGAACGTCCAGGAGATCCAGTCGATCAACCGCTGACCGAGCGGTTACGCGACGCCGCCCAGGTCGCACCAGACGTACTTGCCCCTGTCGCCGCCTTGCCGCAGCGGATGCCAGCCCCAGTCGTCGGCGCAGGCCCGGACGAGGGCCAGGCCTCGACCCGCCTCCGCGTCGACGGCGTGCGCCAACTCCAGTGGCGGCGGGGGTGGTTCGGGGTTCGCGTCCCACGCACCGATGCGCAGGACTCCGTCCCGCCAGTGCAGGCGTAGAGCGGCGGGGCCCTTCGTGTGGCGTACGGCGTTGGAGATCAGCTCCGTTGCCAGCAGTTCGGCCACGTCGGTGAGACGGATCAGGCCATGCATGGTGAGGATCAGGCGGAGGGTGCGGCGGCAGACGGTGACGGCGCGGGGGTCGTGCGGGATGTGGAGCGTGTACTGCCAGGGCTCATCATTTGAACCGAGCATGCGTGAACTCCGTTTGACATGAGGGTGGTTGAGGAATCGCGGCGGATGGCGGGCGATGGCTCTGCCGCAGCCGTCATGGCATGACGGAGTGGTGCACTTCCGGGACCCCGGGGTTCCGCAGCGTGTGCGTCGCGTCACTGACAGTAGAGACCAAAATTGGTCTCCCGCAACCCGCTGCCGTAATCTGCCTCCGAACGGGGCACCGTTCCAAGGCCGTTGAGACGAGGAGAGGGCCCATGACACGGAGGCGGCAGCCCACCGCACGTCAGATGCGTCTCGGGGCCGAACTGCAAAGGCTCCGCGAGGCCGCAGGACTGAAGGGTCGCGAGGCCGCCGCGGCACTGGGAACCGACTCCGCACGGCTGAGCCAGATCGAGTCCGGCGTCGTTGGCATGAGCGAGAACACCGTCCGCCGTCTTGCCGCCAACTACGCATGCACGGACCAGGAGCTGATCGAAGCACTCGTGGCGATGGCAACCGACCGTACGCGCGGATGGTGGGAGGAGTATCGGGGCCTGCTGCCCACACCATTCCTGGACATTGCCGAGTTGGAGCACCACGCCACGTACCGGCTCGACGTGGAGTTCCTGCACGTACCCGGGCTTTTTCAGACGGAGGACTATGCCCGCGACGTCTTCTCGTACCGCGTCCCCGAAGTCCCGGAAGGTGAGCTTGAGTTGCGTGTCCAGCATCGAATGGAACGCAAAGTGATCATCAAAGAGCCCGCACCCATCCCGTACGAGGCGGTGATCCACGAAGCGGCACTGCGCATCCGGGTCGGCGACCGAACCGCCACAAGGACCCAGCTCAGCCGCGTCCTGGAGCTCTCCGAAGCAGACCACATCACCGTGCGCGTCATCCCCTTCGACCTGGACGGCTTCGCCGGAGCCACAAACGCCATGATGTACGCGGGCGGTACCGTACCCAAGTTGGACACCGCGGTACGCGACGCACCCCACGGCGCAGGCTTCATCGGCTCCGAAGCCCAACTCGGCGCATTTCGAACGCTCTTCCGTAAAGTGAAGGCTGCGTCACTCGAACCCCCACGTTCGCGTGACTTCATCCACAAGCTGGCGAAGGAACTGTGAGGCGCGCCGTGACCACCCACCTCAACTGGCAGAAGTCGTCCTTCTCTGGAAGCGGCGACGGCAACAACTGCGTCGAACTCGCCGCCACCCCCGTCACGCTCCACCTCCGCGAAAGCGAAACCCCCACCACCCACCTCACGACCACCCCCACCCCCCTCACCCACCTCCTCCACGCCATACGCTCCGGAGCCCTCACCACGCCCTCCGCGTAGCCGATAACCCATAACCCCCACGCAACAGACCGTGCGATACGTTCACCCGTACGTACTGACACACACGTTGCAGGTGTTACGGGGGATACGTGTCGCACAGGCCGACGGACTGGCACATACTCGACCTGGAAAAGGACCCGACGCCGGGCGACCCGCAACGGGTGCGGAAACTCGCCGGGAGCCTGCACGACTTCGCGGACGATGTCGGCCAGGTCCTGCGGGACGTCAAGGGCATGGCGAACGAGGACGCGGTCCTGGCCTGGGCGGGCAAGACGGCCGACGTGTTCACCGCGGAGTTCGAGGACGTCCCGGGCAAGCTGAAGAAGCTCAAGAAGTCCTACGACCTGGCGGGCGACGCCCTGGCCTCCTACTGGCCGGACCTGGAGGACGCTCAGACCAAGGCGGACAAGGCGCTGCGCGACGGCCGGGCGGCCCGCGAGGACCTGTCCACCGCGACGACCGCGCTGACGGGCGCGAACGACTGGGTCCGCACCGCCACCGCGAAGACGGACGCGTACGACCCGGACAAGAACCCCGGCAAGAACGTGCCCAAGCCGGACGAGGCCGAGGTCCGCCGGGCCACCCGCAACGCCCAGCACGCCCAGGAGCAGCAGACCTCCGCCCAGCGGGACGTCGACGCCGCGCAGAACGCGCTGGACGCGGCCAAGCGGCTCGCCAGCCAGGCGAAGGGGCTGCGTGAGGAGGCCGCCCAGCGCACGGTCAAGAAGCTGGAGGAAGCCTCCGACGCCGGCATCCCCAACCGCCACTGGTGGGAAGAGGTCGGCGACTGGGTCTCCGACAACTGGGACGAGATCGTCACGGTCTGCAAGTGGGTCGTCCTGGTCGTCGGCATCATCGTGATGATCGTCGGCGGCCCGCTGGGCTGGCTCGTCTTCGCCGCCGCCCTCGTCGTCCTCGCCGACACGATAAGAAAGATGGCCAACGGCACGGCGGGCTGGGGCGACCTGGTCTGGGCGGTCCTGGACTGCATCCCCGCCACCAAGGGCCTCACCAGCCTCGCCAAGATGGGCAAGCTGTGGAAGGCCGGAGGGCTCAAGGCCCTGGGCGGCGGAGCGCTGCAGGGCATCGGCGGCGGGCTGAAGAACCTGGCCGACAGCATCAGAAGTGGCGGCCAGGGCCTCAAGTCCCTTTTCCTGCGGACCATGGGCAAAGGGCATCCCGAACGAACCGGCTCCAAGATCCCCGCCCCGCCCAGGCATCCCGGTGACGACGCCCTCCACTCAGGAATGCCGATCTACCACGGGGACAGGATTTCCGCGATCGGCTACGACGGTGCCACGCTGCGGAACTTCGAAGTGGCACAGCGGCTGCCCGGACACCACGACGCGGTGATTCACGGAATGCGGGACGGGAGGTTCTTGGCCGGAAACGAGAACCTGTCCGGCTTCAGGGCGGCCGGAGAAACAGTCAACCCCCATCAGGTCGCGGACGCCATCCGTAGGTCGCCTGGCTACGACGGTGGCCCGGTGCGCTTGCTATCCTGCCATTCCGGTGCAATACCGCCCAACGGAATCGCCCCTGCCCAAGAGATGGCGAACATACTCGGCACCACGGTGCGGGCACCCACCAACGCTGTAGGAGTTCCGCCCATCGGCAACGGCCCCTTCACCCCGACCATCCGCGACAACGGAACCTGGCGGACCTTTCTGCCGATTCTGTGATGAAACATCCTAGGCGCAGGGAAATTCAATGATTCGGACAGTTGGATTCTTTCGCGAGCAGTCGGCTCAGTGGGGGATCAAGAACGACGAATCCATCCGTGGATTCGTACGAAAGAGCGGGGAAGCCGACGAGAACGAAATCGCCGCCTACCTCGCCAACGGGGTCGATATCTTCAGCGAGATGGGCGCCGAAGCCGACGTTCTTTCGGCGGAAGAGTTTCTGATCGCGGGAGGGGCCTCCCTCAAGACCGATGGAGAGTGGGTATGGAGGTACGATCTCCCTCACTACGTCACCGAATACCATCTGGCTCTTCCGGAAGATTTCCTGCAAAGAATCAGGGACCTCAATTACACCGTTCCACAGCTCGACGAAGACACTTTGTTCGCCATTCTTGAGGAAGTGACGGGAATTGACTTCCGGAACCAGTGAGCCGACGCCAGAGACCGGATCGGCCGGTATCGACGGCACGCCCATTGGCATCGCCTTGTCCGTACCCGAGTCGTGGTGGGAGTTCAACATCCGCCCCGAGGGGCGTGAATCGACGATCCGTTCTCTCGTCGACGAGCGGATCCGCGAGGTACCCGAACTCACACCGTACCGCGCCGACCTGACGAACCTGCTCCGCAAAATGGCCAAGGACGCCCACGACTCCGGTGCCATCTACCTGGGTTGCATGGCGGAGAACTTCGACGGCGTGCCGCTTTCCGCGACCGTCACCGTGAGCGTGCTGGGGTCGAAGAACAAGCAGGGGGCGGCCCTGTCCACCGACCCGCGCGCCATCGCCGACAGTCTTCGTACGATCTCGCCGCGCCGCAAGGGCGACGCCTGGCGGAAGGTCACGACCGTCGACATCCCCGAAGTAGGCCCGGCCGCCCGCACGTTCGGCGTCGAGGACGTCCCCGTCGCGCAGGGCGACACCCGCACCCTGCGTATGGCGCTGACCCAGACGTACATCCCCGTCCCGGGAACCACCGCCCAGGTCGTACTCGTCTCCGGTGCCAGCCCGGTGCTCGACCTTGCGGAGGCGTTCCACGACATCTTCGACGCGGTGACGGGTACGTTCCGCTTCGTATAGTCAGCTGTGGACAACTCCAAGAAGCTCTTCGAGTCCTACCGCGACGACATCAACTCAACGCGTTTCGAACGCTCTTCCGTAAAGTGGAGACTGCGCCACTCGAACCCCCACGTCCGCGCGACTTCATCCACCGGCCGGCGAAGGAACTGTGAGGCTCACCATGACCACACCCGACAACTGGCAGAAGTCATCCTTCTCCGGTGGCGGCGACGGCAACGCCTGCGTCGAACTCGCCGCCACCCACCCCGCCACCATCCACCTCCGCGAAAGCGACACCCCCACCACCCACCTCACGACCACCCCCACCCCCCTCACCCACCTCCTCCACGCCATACGCTCCGGAGCCTTCGTCACCCCCTCCGCATAGCCCAACCCACGCTTCCCGCCGCCTACTTGGTCGTGCGGTACGCGCGGTGGACGGTCTGGTTCAGGGTGTTGCCGTCCGCGTCGGTGAGGGTGGCGTGGAGCGAGACCGGGCCGGGCTTGGCGGGGCTGCGCAGTTTGAGCTGCTTGCCGTTCGCCGCAGTGGTCTTCTTCCAGGTCCTGCCGTCGTCGTACGAGACGGCGAAGGCCAGCTTGCGCAGGGTGGCGACCTTGGTGGCCGCGCCTTGGAGGCTGAATGGCACGGTGAGGGTCGTACCGGCCTCGGCGGTGCTGGCCGTCGACAGCTTGGGCGTGTAGCGGACGACCGTCAGCGGCAGCCGCTGGGGAGTGTCACCGGAGACGTGCGCCGAGGCGAAGGTCCAGGTGGCGGTCGTACGGGTACTGACCGCGGCCTGCGCCGCGGCGCGGGAGACGTCCACGTCGAGCTTGTACGTGCGCTTGCCGGCGGGAAGCGTGTACGAGTCGCCGTTCAGTGCATCGTCCACGGCGAAGATCTTCTCGCCGTCGGCGTGGAGCGAGCTCCTGGCCTTGGTCTGGTCGGAGGTCCCCAGGTTGCCGACGCCGTCGGAGAACAGCGGGACGTACGCCGTGAAGGTGTCGCCGACGCGTACCGCTTCGGGCCGGTCGAGGACGGTCGCGAGGGGGCCCGAGGGGAGGGACGGGCCGAAGACGCCGATGTTGAAGCGCTGGGTGTGGTCCCTGCCCGCCGCGTACGCCCTGGGGACGCCGGCCTGCGTGCTCTCCCACGTCGGCTCGCCCTCGGCGTCTGGGGCGCCGAACTGGCTGGCCTGGTAGAACCACTTGATCCCGTTGGGCAGCACGTAGTCGGTGCCGGTCAGCGGCAGACGGCCCTCGGTCGAGTGCTGGTTGTAGAAGCCGCCGTGCATCAGCGGTGCGGCGGCGATGGTCGTGGTCTTGCCCTTGACGGGCGTACCGACGACGACCTTGACCTTGGTGAGCTGGGCGCGCTTCACGTTCTCGGTGAAGCCGGACAGGTCACCCGTACGGTTCCAGGCCAGCCGGTAGTTGACGGCCTTGCGGGTCCAGATGCCGTGGTACATCGCGGACACCTCGGCGGCCGGCGCCGAGGCGCCGAGCTGTCCGACGCGGATGCTGCCGAAGGAGCGGGCGTCGTACACAGAGGTGTACGGCTTGTTGTTGACGTCGATGTGGAAGAAGAACATCGCGCCCGCGGGCTTGGCCGCGCCGTCCGGCACGGTGATCTTGACGGGCTTCGTCTTCCGGGCGTCCATGACCAGGGTCGTGTCCTTGGTCAGCGCGAACTTCGGGTACAGCAGCACGGACCCTCCGGTACCGGAGGTGCGGAGCACGCCTTCCAGGGCGTAACGCCCCTTCGGCAGACGGATGGTGACCGCGCCGTCCTTCTCGTCGGAGGCCTCCGTCCAGATGTCGTTGTCCAGGCCGTAGATACTCGTCAAGGCGTCACCGAGGGCCTTGCCCTTGAGGTCGAGGTGCTTGATGGTCAGGTCGTACGACTCGACCTCGCGGACCACGCCCAGGGAGGTGCGCGCGGTCGTCGTGCCGTCGGCGGTCGTGGCGGTCACCGAGCCGCCGAAGCTGCCCTCTGCCGTGCCCACGCGGGTGTCTGCGGTCACGGTGGCGGTCGCCTCACCGCCCGCCGGGACGACGAGCTGACGCGGCGAGACGGTGAACAGGCGCTCGGCGGCGGGCTTTCCGTCGTCGCCGTACGCCTCGGTGGCCAGGTCGAGGGTGACCGGCTCACTGCCCGCGTTGCGGTACGTGACGTCCTTGGCCACAGGCTGGTCGTCGGTGTGGGGGTACTCCTGCGTCCCGAAGCTCAGCGCGGTCGGGCTGCTGGTGAGCTGCTGAGTGATCGCCCTGGCGGCGTCCACCCGGCCGGTGCCCTGCGTGTACGCGGAGGTGGCGGCGGCCGGCTTCGCGGAGGCGGTGAGCGCGGCCTTGATCTGCCTGCCGGTCCAGCCCGGGTACTTCTGCGCCAGTATCGCCGCGGCGCCCGCCACATGCGGAGTCGCCATCGACGTACCGCTCATGGAGACATAGCCGTCGGCGGCGGGGTCTCCCATGTCGCCTTCGGCGGCCTTGGCGGCGACGATGCCCACGCCCGGCGCGGTGACGTCGGGCTTGAGGAAGCCGTCTGCCGTGGGGCCCCGGCTGGAGAACTCGGCGACGGCGTCCCGGCGGTCGACCGCGCCGACGGTGAGCGCCGCGGCCGCGCTGCCGGGAGTGCCGATGGTGCCCTCTCCCGGGCCCTCATTGCCGGCGGCTATGACGAACAGGGCGTCGGAGGTCGCCGACAGGTCGTTGACGGCCTGCTCGACGGGATCGAGGCCGGGGCCGTCCTCGCCGCCCAGGCTCATGTTGACGACCTCGGCGCCCTGCGCGACGGCCCACTGCATGCCCGCGATGACGCCGGAGTCCTCGCCCGAGCCTTCGTCGTCGAGCACCTTGCCGACCAGGAGACGGGCGCCGGGCGCGACCCCCGCGTACTTGGTGCCCGCGGGGGACGCGGCTCCGGAGCCCGCGATCGTCGAGGCCACGTGCGTGCCGTGGCCCGCGCGGTCGACGGTGTCCGCGGCGGTGGAGAAGTTCTTCACCGCGTCGATACGGTCCTTGAGGTCCGGGTGGGTGGCGTCGATGCCGGTGTCGAGGACGGCGACCTTGACGCCCTTGCCGTCGTGTCCCGCCGCGTGCGCCGCGGGCGCACCGATCTGCGGCACGCTCTTGTCCAGGGTCGCCTTGACCCTGCCGTCCAGCCAGATCTTCTTCACCTTCGCGGAGCCGGTCGCGCCGGTAAGGGTCTCCCACAGCG
This sequence comes from Streptomyces sp. NPDC050704, assembly GCF_040654355.1. Classification (NCBI taxonomy): domain Bacteria; kingdom Bacillati; phylum Actinomycetota; class Actinomycetes; order Kitasatosporales; family Streptomycetaceae; genus Streptomyces; species Streptomyces sp. NPDC050704. Next base: position 55,355 of record NZ_JBFAHW010000004.1, read on the forward strand.
CGGAGCCCTCGGACTTACGGGCCCGCACGGCGTCGCCGTTGATGCTCGGCAGATCCCGCCGGACGGTCGCGCCCGAGCCGCGGAACGTACTCGCCGATACGGACCTGCCCTTGTCGTAGGTGACGATCAGCGGCAGGTCGGAGCGGCGGGCGTCGTCGTAGCGCGCACTCACCAGTCGCGTCACGTCGAACAGCCGCCGGTCGGCGGTCCCGTTCGCGATCAGCGGTTCGGCGTCGCGCGGCAGGACGTACGCGTGGCCCGCGGCCTGCTGGACGCGGAAGGCCATCCCCTCGCGGCCTTCGGCGGCCACCACACCGGTGACCTTGCCCTCGGCGTCGAGGGTCACCCTGTCGCCGGTGACGAGGGTGACGGTCCTCGCGGGCGCGCCGACAGCGGGCCCGGCCTGGGCGGCTTCCGCGCTGTCGGGCGTGTACGCCAGCAGACCGGTGCCGAGCGCCGCCGCCAGGGCGGTCGCCAACGGGACGGTGACGATCGCTCGTCTTCTGCGCTTGTGCGACTTCAACTCAGGCCTTTCATGGCTTTTATGGCATTTCTGAGGCAGCGTCAGGGCGCGGCCGAGCGACGCTGTGGCCGCTCGGCCGCGTGGGAAAGGGAGCACTGGGACTGCGAGGAAGATCGGGTCGGACGAGGCGCCTGTCGAATGGTCAGACGAGGCGCTTGCGACCCCAGAAGATGACGAATGCCGCGATGCCGGCGGTCAGGGCCAGCAGGATCGAGGCGCCGAGCCACTGCATGGAGGACATCTGGGACATCGGGATGTACTCGAACGACCAGCCGACGACCTGCGCCTTCTCCAGGCAGGCGTTGGCAGCCTTCTCCGTCTGCTCGTTGCAGCTGCCCCAGCCCATTAGGTCGCCGGAGGCCGTGAGGTAGGACTGGTCCACGACATAGGCGGAGTCGGGCACGTTCGGCTGGGAGTTGCTCCCGACACCGTTGTGGGTGGTGACCGTGATGGCGTTCCCGAGGGACATCCGGAAGTACGACCAGACCACCTGCACGGCGACGGCGAAGCCCAGGGTGACGACCATGGACAGCAGGGTCCGGCGCAGCAGCATGCCGATCGCCACACCACCGACGACGGTGAACAGGGTGAGCGCCACGGGTACCGGACCGCTGCTGTCGAAGCCGGCGGCGTCGGACCAACTCAGAACGTACGACGACGACTTGACCGGTGACCACCACCAGGTGAACACCGCGGAGACCGCCGCGGTGCTCACCACGACGACGAGCGCGGTCATACCGAGCTTGGTGGTGAGCCAGCGGACGCGGCTGACGGACTGCGCGTTGACGAGCTTGGCGGTGCCGTTCTCCAGGTCGCCGGCGAGCAGTGGCGCACCGACGAAGACACCGATCAGGACGGGCAGGAGCGCGAGCAGTTGGGAGGCCGCGTCGAGCGGCCCCTGGTCGAACCTCTCCTCCCAGCCGGACTTCAGGTCGGGATAGCCGTACCCGTCGAGGTACGTGATCATCTGCTGGCGCTGGTAGACGATCACCGCGACGGTGATGGCGGAGGCGGCCAGGAGGGTCCAGTAGGCGGCGCGGTGCTGACGCCAGACGAGCCAGTTCATGCCGCTGAGCCGGAGCCGGAGCCCGCGGCCACGGTCGGCTTCGGCGCGGGCGGAGTCGGAGGAGGTGCGGCCGGAGCCGGAAGGCGTGCTGCCGGTGCTGGTCATCGTGCTCATGCCGCCACCGCCTGCGGGGCGACGTAGGAGCTGGGACCGATCAGCGGTGGGGCCTCGGGCGAGCGCAGATAGGCGAGCAGGAGTTCCTCCAGGTTCGGGGTGCTCGCCTGCCAGGGGCCGGTGAGCGGCCCGTCGGGGCGGACCAGCGAGGTGAACTGCCGTCCGCTGGTACGGGTTTCGACCACCGTGTGGTACGCCAGCTCCGGGGGCGTCCGCCCGTCGGAGTGGACCCCGGTCAGCACGGCGTGGGCGGTGCGGAGTTCGTCGACCTCACCGGCCATGCGCAGCCCGCCGCCCGCGATGACCAGCAGGTAGTCGCAGGTGTTCTCCAGCTCGGCGAGCATGTGGGTGGACATCAGCACGGTGGTGCCGCGTTCGGCGGCCTCGGACATCAGGGTGCCCATCAACTCGTGGCGCACCAGCGGGTCCAGGTCCGACATCGGCTCGTCGAGGAGCAGCAGGTCGGGACGCTTGCCGAAGGAGACGGCGAAGGCCACCCGGGTGCGCTGGCCGCCGGAGAGCGTGCCGATCTTCGCGTCGAGGGGCACATTGCCCGCGCGGACGATGTCCTCGGCGGCCCGCCGGTCCCAGCCGGGGTTCAGTTCGCGGCCCATGCGCAGGGTCTCGGCGACGGTGAAGCGCCGGAACAGCGGCTTCTCCTGGGCGAGGAACGCGGTACGCCGAGTGGCCTCCGCGGACTCCGGGGCCGCGCCGAACACGCGCAGGGTGCCGGTGGTCGGCTCCAGCAGGTTGGCGGCGATGGCCATCAGCGTGGTCTTGCCTGCCCCGTTGGGACCCACCAGACCGCAGATGCGCCCGGCCGGCAGCCGGAAGGAGCAGTCCCGCAGCGCCCAGCCCCGGCGGTACTTCCGGCCGACCCCGCGGGCTTCTATCGCGGACGTGTCCGCCGATCCCCCGTAGCCCGTCTCGTAGCTCGTCATGCTTGTCCCCTTGTTCCCATGATTCCTGTTGTTGCTGCTGATTCCGCTGATCCCGCTGTGTCTGCAGTTCCCGTTGTTCCTGCAGTTCCCGCTGTTTCTGCTGATCCCGGGTGCTCGGCGGCAGGCCTGGTCACGGCGTACCGCTCCGCCATCACCGACGTGACCAGAGCGGTCACGTCGTCCTGTTCGAGACCGGCCTCGCGGGCCCGGTCCATCCAGGCCTCCAGCTCGCCGCGCAGCGCCGAGTCAGCCGCCGTCTGCGGACGGGCCAGCGACTGACGTACGAAGGTCCCCAGCCCCGGCCTCGCCTCGACCAGGCCCTCCCGCTCCAGCTCGCGGTACGCCTTGAGCGTGGTGTTGGGGTTGACCAGGGAGGCCTGGGCAACCGCCTTGGCCGTGGGCAACTGATCGCCGGGCACGAGTACGCCGAGCCGCAGCGCCTGCTTGGTCTGCTGAACGATCTGCTGATAGGCGGCGACCCCGCTCCGCCGGTCGATGCGGAACTCCAACCCTTTCACCACCAATTCACTAGTCGACTAGTGGAATGATGATGAGGCACAGATCGCGTACCTGTCAAAGCTCACAGGTGGAGGCATCGCGGCGTCGAAGATGTTGTGGAAGCCTGGACCGACACCAGCCACCACTCACGGCGCTGCCACCACAGGGGGATCAGACATGGGCAAACCAGACCTCGCGCTCCCGTTGAGCGATCTCGAGGACTACGGGACCCGGCTGCGTGACATCAAGCAGCGGATGAACCACACCAAGAAGCTTTTCGAGTCCTACCGCGACGACATCGGTGACGGCGGTGTCTACGACAAGCTGGAGGACTTCGAGTCCAACTGGGAGGACGGTCGCGAGGACATCAACCAGCAGCTCGACGCGCTGGCCAGCATGTCCGAAGCGGTCGTCCGGGAGTTCAAGAAGCTGGACGACGACCTGGCGAAGCAGGTCCGCGACGGCGTGAAGGCGGAAGAGAAGGGCGGGGACAAGGGCGGCGGCGACAAGTAGACCGCCGAACCGTCAGCCGACCTCGTTCTCAGCCACCGCACGCCCCCGTACCGTGATGTCCCCGCCATAGAACATCCCCGTGAACACCGGCGCGTACGTGAGCTGGACCTCGACCTCGACCTCGTCCGCGTTCGCGGCGACGCAGTGCGTGGCGGCGATGTCCGCGCCGGTCATGCCCATCTCCTGGGCGAAGGCCTTGACCCGGGCGCCGCAGTTCTCGAAGAGGATGGGGGCCCCGCCGCCCTCGTTCTGGTACAGCTCTTCGAGGTCCACGTCCTGCGCGGCGTAACGCGCGGCCTGTTCCGCGATGTCGGCGGCGCGTTCGCGTTTGGAGATTGACAGGCCGCCGTCGATGACGAAGGCCGAGAGGGACAGGAAGACCAGCGCGAAGATGATGACCGCGCCGGCGCCCGAGCCCCGGTCGTCGAGGCGTACGCGGCGCGCGTCCAGCCAGGCGCGCACGGCGGCGCCCCGGACGCGCCCGACGGTCTCCTTCGGCTCGGCCATCTCCCCCGACTCCGTCATCTCCCCCGTCACGCCTTCCTCTTGAAGGGGTCCAGCGGCGCGGTGAACGACGCCGACAGCCTCGTCGGGACGTCCAGGCCGAGCATGGCCAGGCCCCGCACCTCGCAGCTGACCTCGACGGTGAACAGGTCCGCTTCGGCGAAACCGGCGCTGGTCTTGTCGACTGTCACGGGCCCGGAGCAGACGTCCGCCAGGTCGGCGTCCGCCGCCTTCTGGGCCTCCGCCATGGCGGGACCCTCCTCGCGCTGGAGCGACCCGGAGCGAGCCGCGTCCCGCGCCGCCCCGTCGAGCGCCCCGCGCCCGTCCACCAGCTGCCCGAAAGCCACCAGCACCAGGATGAAGAGGATCATCACCGGCGCGAGGATCACCACCTCGACGGTGGACAACCCACGGTCGTCACGAGAACGTACGAGAAGAAGGCGCATCTAGTTCCCGTCCTCCTCTACGAACCTCTCCACCGGCCCCACCGACTGCGCGTGCACCGTCAGATCCAGCCCCGGGAACACCGACGGCACCCTCGCCGTGATCTCCACCCCCACCGTGTTCTGCTCCGGCTGGAGCATCTCCACGTCCGGGGAGAGCACCAACTGCGGGCCCAGTTGCGCGATGTAGCTGTCGACCACGTCCCGTGCCTCGCCCCGCCACGCGCCCGGCTGCTCGTCGGCCATGGCGCGGGCCTTGCGGGCGCCCGCCTGGGCCGCCGCCTGGGCCACGTGGTCGGCGAAGAAGTACAGCGCGAACTGCACCGTCGCGAAGATCATGAAGAAGAGCACGGGCGTGAGCAGCACGAACTCGATCGCGGTCATGCCGGAGTCGCCGCGGGCGGAGGCGGCCTCCACCCGGCGGCGTACCCAGCGTCGTACGCTCACCAGTAACCCCGTATACGAGATGTCAGAGATGTCAGAGAAGTGGGACGGTCAGGTCAGGCCAGGGAACAGGTCAGCAGGTGCTGCCCGCGTCCGCGCCCTTGATGCAGTCGCCCACCTTGTTGGCGCCGTCGCTCAGCGCGGCGTTGATGATCGCGGCGACCACACCGACGATCGCCACGACGACCGCCGAGATGATGACCCACTCCACCGCGGACGCGCCCCGGTCGAGTTCGCCGGAGCGGGCGCGCTGCACCCGGCCCTGGAGGAAGGTGATCAGAAAGTCCACCCCCGGGATCCCGGTGCTGAAGTTCCGTCCGTTCATGGTGAGTTGTCCTCTCAAGACAGTTCAGAGCAGTTCGAAGATGCAGTTGTCGGTGTCAGACCTGGAACACGCGCATCGCCGCCGGGAAGATCAGGAAGACCAGGAAGCCGGCGCAGAGCAGCAGCTGTGCCACGAGCATCGACTGCGACTTCTCGCCCGCGCTGCCCTCGATCTCGGCGAGTTCGCGGTGCCGCATCGTCTCGGCGCGCGAGGCGAGGGACTCGCGCACCTTCGCGCCGTCGTCCGCGACGAGCGCCAACGAGGCCGACAGGTCCTTGAGTTCCTCGATGCCCAGCTCCTCGCCGAGCGTGCCGAGCGCCTGCCACTGGCTGATGCCGGTGATACGGGCGTCCGCGAGCGCGTTGCGGATGCGCTGCGTCGCCCAGCCGTCGGAGACCTCGGCGGCGGCCATCAGTGCCTCCGGGAGACCGCGCCCGCCGGCCAGGCTCATGGACACCAGGTCGAGGTACGCGCCGATCACGCGCCGCAGGTCACGCCGCTTCTCGGCAGCGTCCCGGCGTACTTCCAGATCCGGCAGGAAGAAGAAGAGGGCCGCGCACAGCAGCGCCAGCCAGACCGGAATGGCGGGGCTGCTGCCGAACCCGAGCGTCCACACGACGGCGAACATCAACGGCCCGAAGAACACTCCCCCGGCCGCCAGCAGCACCTTCGTCGCGAGGAAGTTCTCCCAACTCCGGTCCAGCACGGCCAGGTCGGCCCGCAACGTCCGCAGCTCCCAGCCCTGCTGCATGTAGAACTCGGAGACACGCCGGCCCACTCCGGCCCGTACGCTTCCGATCCGTCCGGCGTCGGCGGTGCGGTGCGCGGACTCGTACGCCGCTCCGCGCGCCCGCATCGCGTCGATGCGCGCGACCTGGGAGACCGCGCTGCGCTTGGACGGCATCAGGGCGCGTACGAGGGCGAAGATGCCCAGGCCCAGGACCGCGCCGACCGTGATGGGCAGGGTCAGGTTCATCGGCGTACCCCCTCTTCCGACTGGGACGGCGACGGCATACGGGGGCGTACGAACTGGACCGACTCGTCCCGCACCAGGAACCGTTCCGGCGTCTCGATGGTCGACAGCTTGCGCAGCCACCAGAAGCCGAGGGCGAACAGACCACAGACGCAGACGAGTACGAGCTGGCCGACGGCCGTGCCGTACGGCTCGACGAACTCGCGGTTGAAGATCGACAGGCCGAGCACGAAGGCGACCGAGACGGCGACGACGATCTGCACGGACCGGCGGGTCGAGGAGCGCTGGGCCATGACGCGCTGCCGCATGTCGACCTCCTCGCGCGCCGACTTGGCGAGTGCGCCGAGCACCTGTCGCAGACCCGGGCCGCGCAGCCTCGCGTTGAGGATCAGCGCGGCCACGATGATGTCGGCCGAGGCGTCGTCGATCTCGTCGGCGAGGTGCTGGAGCGCCTCGGGCAGCGGCGTACGGGAGCGGAGGCGGTCGACGAGGGCGTCGAGGTGCGGGCGCAGGACGGGCGCCGCGGCGCGGGCGGATGCCGGGATGGCCTGCTCCAGGCCGACCGCGCCGGCGATGGTGTCGCGCAGCGACTCGGTCCAGGACGCGAGCGCCTCCACGCGGCGCATGGCGGCCTTCTCCTCGGAGGCGCCGCCGAAGAGCTTGTCCCAGAAGAAGACGAGTACGGCGGCCGCGATACCGGCCACCGCCCACCGCGTGAGCAGCAGGACGACGATGCCGACGCCGGCCGCGATCGAACCGCGCTGACCGGCAAACCGTACGAGCTCGCTCGCCCGTTCACTCGCCTTCTGCTTCTCGTGCTCGGGCTTGGCGGGCAGCCCGCGGACCGCGACGGCGAACAGGGCGAGGCCGCCGCCGACGGCGATGCCGCACGCCAGCGCGTACAGGACCGTCGTGGAGAACAGCCCGCCCATGGAGCCGAGCGAGTCGAGTGCGGCGAGAGTCATGGTCGGTTTCACCCCCAGTTCCCGCCGGGCAGGCGATAGCCGTGCTGGATCAGGTCTTCGAGGCAGGCGAGGGGCGCGTGCGGTACGACCCGGCCGTCCGGCGCCTCGGCGAACACCTCGCTGGACAGGACGCGCCCGTCGACACCGTTGACCTCGCGGATCGAGGTGACCACGCGCTGAAGCCGGCCGCCCGTCTGGTAGTTGTTGCGCCGCTGGACGAAGACGACGAAGTTCACCGCGCCCGCGATGAGCATCTGGCTGGCCTCGATGGGGAGCCGTTCGTTGGCCTGGAGCGCGTACGTGGAAATACGGTTGAAGACCTCGCTGGAGCTGTTGGCGTGGATCGTGGACAGCGAGCCGTCGTTGCCCTGCGACATCGCGTTCAGCATGGTCACGATCTCGTCGCCGAGGACCTCACCGACGATGACGCGGGAGGGGTTCATACGCAGCGACCGGCGGACCAGCTCCGCCATCGTGATCATGCCCTGGCCCTCGGAGTTGGGCAGCCGCTCCTCGAACGCGACGACGTTCGGGTGCAGGTCGGTGAAGGTGTCGAGGCCGAGCTCCAGGGCGCGCTCGACGGTGATGAGGCGCTCGTGCGGCGGGATCTCGTTGGCGAGCGCGCGCAACAGCGTCGTCTTACCGGCGTTGGTCGCGCCCGCGATCATGATGTTCTTGCGCGCGCGGACGGCACAGGCGAGAAAGTGCCCGACCTCGGGTGTCAGCGTCCCGTTCCCCACCAGGTCGGACATGAAGACCTTGCCCATGCGGGCGCGGCGGATGGACAGGGCGGGCCTGCGGGTCACGTCCATGACGGCGGACAGTCGCGAACCGTCCGGCAGCCGCAGGTCGAGCTGCGGGTTCGCGGAGTCGAAGGGCCGGGAGGAGAGACCGGAGTAGGCGCCGAGGATCTGGATCAGCTCGATGAGCTCCTCGTCGTTCTCCGCGACGGGATCGCCCGTGACCTCCTCGCCGTTCGCGTAACCGACGAAGACCTGGTCGTACCCGTTGATGTCGATGTTCTCGACCTCGGGGTTGTCGAGCAGCGGCTGGAGCCGGCCGACGCCGAAGAGGGCCGCGTGCACGGCGGCGGCGTACTGCTCCTCGGTCTCGGCATCGAGCGGCGTACGACCGGAGTTGATCTCGGTCCGGGCGTAGTCCTCCAGGATCTGGGCTATGACCGCCCGCGCGTAGTGCCGCTCGTCCTCGTTGGACATCGGCGTGACGCCGGATACCTGGTCGAGGCGGCGCTGCTCGGCGATACGGTCACCGGCGTCCTGCCGGAACCGCTTGACCAACTGGTGGTCGACGGCGGTCATCGGCCCACCCTCGCGGTCCTGCCGCTACGCCCCGCGGTCATCGGCCGGCTCCGGCCGTGGGCTGCCCGTTGGGACCGCCGGCCGCCGGTACGGCCCAGGCCGCGCCGAACTGCTGGTACAGGTCCGCGGTCACCTTGCGGGCCGAGCGGATGAGCAGCGACTTGTCGAGCCGCCCGCGCTTGCGGCCGGCCAACTGGTCGGCGCCGGCCGGGTCGTCGGCGATCGTGCCCACAACGCGGGCGCCGGTCTGCGCGGCCACGAGCATGTCGTTGACCTGGTGGAGGACCTTGGCGGAGTCACTCGGGTCGGCGACGAGGACGACGCCGATGAGGGGTGTGGCGAGCGTCGCCGCCCCGCGCCCTCCGCCGTGCAGCTTGGCGGTGAGCGCGGCGGCCCGGTCGCGCACGCGCGCGATGGCCTCCGGCTCGGTGCGCGAGATGAGCAGTACGAGTGCGGCCTGCGAGAACATCTCGACGGCCGGGGTGTCCCCGCTGATCCGCCCGCAGTCCGCGATGACGTCGGCGGGCGCGTGCGGGGAGTCGGCGAGCTGCGCGAAGGCCCGGCCGAGCGTGGGCCACAGACCCGCGAGCCCGGCCGCCTGCTCGGCGTTGCCGAGCCCGACGAGGACTTCGAGCCCACCGCTCAACGGCTGTACGTGGTCCCAGAGTTGATCCGGTACGAGACCACGGCGGGCGGTGGCCGCGATGGACAGCATGCCGGTGTTGGGGTTCAGCGGCCCGCCGTGCGCGGCGGCGCTCCGGTAGACGAGGTCGCCACCGGCCGGGTCCGTCTCGGCGAGCAGGACCCGACGGGGCCAGACCGCGGCGAGGGCGACAGCCGCGGTGGTGACGCCGGGCGACCCTTTGTCGGCGGCGAGGGCGATGAGTGCCATTTGCTTGGGGACTCTCTTGCCGTCAGTTGCCGCGGACGAGGACGAGGGCGACCTGGTTCGCCGCGGCGGCACGGGTCAGGGCGGCGGCGTCGGCGTCGTCGACGATGACCGTGATGCGCTGATTGGTACTGCTGATGGTGGAGTCACCGCCGGTCGGCTGCACGTAATTGACGCGCGCGCCGGAGACGATCGGCGTACCGCCGCTACCCGTTGAGCCGGTGGAGCCGGCGCCCGTCTCGTCGTCGGAGGGCGTGGAGCTGTTGCCGACCTGGTACGCGTCCACACGGTCGCCGGACTTGATGTTCAGCGGGTACTGGCCCTCCTTGAGGGAGAGCCCGACGATGGCCTGGCCGGCCGGGAGGCTGCTGCTACCGAACATCTCACCGATGACAAGGGTGCCCTTGTAGATAGTGGACTTGGCCTTGAGCTCCTTCAGCTGCTTGACCTGGGACCACTTGACGTAGTTGATGCCGGTATCGTCCGCGACCAGCACCGATTCCACGTGGTTGCCGACGGACTGACCGGCCTGGATGTCGCCGGTCACCTTCACGACCTCGATGCGCTCACCGGCTCGCAGCACCAGCATCGTCGCCCCGAGGGCACCCACGAGGATCAGCAGCACCGCGAGCGCGGCCAGCGCCGGTTTGCGCTCGCGAGGCGGCGCGGGAAGGCGCTCGCCCATCGTCGGCTGAGCCGGCGCAGCGGAACGGTTGCTGCCCGCCCCCGTACGCTCTTGGATCTTCACGCAACCGCTCCCCGTACACCCAAGAAGGTTTCGTCATTCTGGACACTTGGAACACTCCACTCCCACCGGGCATACCGCCCGACCTGGTCAAATAGCCAGCGCTGGAGTGAGTGTCAAGTCACCGCACCGTATCAGCAGCACATAAGCCCCTCAAGGCGCGTCGGCGATAGCGAACCTCACACGACTCGACGTTATCCACGCGCAACGCAGCCCGTTCGGTTCCCCGTTGAGTACAGGCCTGCACAGAGGCCCGCTGCTGTGCTTCCGCGAATCCTTCATCGCCGCTCCGACGTGCGCTCGTCACGCTGCGTCCACCATGCCTGCACGACTTGCTCACGGGGGCTGGGCGGGGGCGTGTCATGATCTTCAGCCGCAAGGGTGACGCCTTGCGCCCGGGACGGGCACGGATACGGGTACAGGTGGGGGTTGTTGGTTGTGATGGCGGAGCTTCACCCGGTGACGGGGCTTCTCCCGGTGAACGGGGCGGCGCTCTCCGCCGACGCCCGCCTCCTGACGTCGGTACGCGCCCTCGGCGTCCGCCACGGCTTCGACTACACGGACAACGCGGCGACAACGGCGATGCTCACGGAGCACCGACGCAAGCTGCGCGCCTATGAATACGGCCCGGTGATGTGGCTGGGCGCTCTGGCGCTCTCCGTCGGCGTCGTATGGCCGTTCCTGGCCCCGGCGATCCCCGCCTTCGCCGGAAGGCCGGAGCTGGCATTCGCCCCGGCGGGCCCCCTGCTGATCGTGGCCGTGGCCTGCCTGACATTCGCACAACGGCGCGTCAAAAGGGAGTTGCGGCACCCGCGACTGGCGGGCTACCGCGCCGTGCTCGGCCTGGCGCGGGCCCACGGGGTGCCGGTGACACACGTGCCGGGCTGGCTGGTGGGCCGGTCGATGGGCGGGGGGAGGGAGGCGGCGCCGGTTCCTGTGTATGCAGGGGTGGCTGCGGACGCGGACCCGGACCCGGAGGTGGCCGTGCAGACGGAGGTGGAATCGCCTTCGGACGTGCCGTCGCGGGACGAGGCGCCGTCACGGGACGAGGCGCCCTCGCCCGGCGAGGTGCCGTCGCCGGCGGAAGCGAAGCTCACGACGCCATCGGCACCGCCCCCTGCCGTTCCGGCGAAGCCGTCATCGGTCGCGCTGTACGAAGCCGTCGCGGACGAGGGCGGCTGGCACGACGAGGCAGGGTGCCTGCTGCTGTTCGCGGGGATCGGCGGCGTGGCCTGGGCCGTCTCCTCCGACACCCCTCTCGGCTACCTGGCAGCCGTCCTGGCCCTCCCCCTCGCGATCACGACCTGGCTGGCCGGAGCCCGCCAGGGCCGCGAGAAGCAGCACCTCCGGGAGACAGCGGTGGCGTACGTACGTGCCCTTGCGGCGGCCCAGTCGGCGGGGGCGCGCGTTCCCGAACTCTCGCCGGTGCTGCAGAAGTTGCTGGAGGAGGAGACGGAGAAGGAGCGGGGCTGAGCGGGGCCGGGGGGGCCGTACGGTCTCCCGGCTGTCGCCCCCCCCACTTCACTCCCGTCTCCCCGTCTCTCCGTCTCCACCGAAACCCATCTCCACCGAAAACCTGAGAAAGTCACCCGAACCGAGGAGCCCCTCCCCCCATGAAGCGAACCGCCCTGGCCGCCTCCGCGCTCTCCGTCGCCGTGCTCACGGGCCTGACCGCCTGCGGGGGCTCCTCCGACGCCGGCTCCGGTTCGGACACCGACGCGGCGGCCGACAAGCCGAAGGCGACGGCCTCTCAGGCCAAGGAGGCGAGCGTGAGCCCGGCGGAGCGTGTGGCGAAGCTCGCGATCACCGCGGCCGATGTCGGTGGCTACAACGTCGAGGAACCGTCGGAGGAGTTCATCTTCGCCAAGTCCCAGGACGAGGTCACGCTCGACAAGAAGGTCTGCGCCCCGCTGGCGTACGCGATGAACCAACTCCCCGTCGGCGAACCGCAGGCCGACCTCACCCGTGTCGCCTCGAACGGCTTCGCCAACGGCTACACCTACGTCACGCTCACCGCCTACGAGGATGGCGGCAAGGCGGAGTCGGCCATGGCCGGCCTCACCAAGGCGGTGGCCTCCTGCGGCGACGGCTTCACCGCCAAGGCGAACGGCAACACCAGCCCGTACGACTCGGTCGCCGCCGAACCCGTCACCGACAAGGCTGGCGCGGGCGACGAGTCCCTCGCCTTCAAGTCCACGATGACATTCAGGGGCTTCACACACGGGCTCCACTCGGCAGCCGTACGCAAGGGCGACATCATCGCCGTCTACTTCTCGGTGAACGGCGCGGCCATCGCCCAGTCCAGGCCGAGCGACGCCAAGCTGCCGGGCGCGGTGGTCGAGGCGCAGAACGCGAAGCTTGGGTGATGCGGGGGCGCCGGTCCCTGGCGCCTTCCAGCACTCGAGACCGGAAACCTGCCGCTGATCATCCCTGCGAGTGACTCGACGGCGTATTCCGGACCGGCTTGACGTGCCTTCACTACCGTCCGTCACATGGTCAGCTCATCCCACGAGGCGATGCGCCGCATCTTCCAGGAGGACCCCGGCGCCTTCGCGCGGAGGGTCGTGATCACGGTCACCACTGCGGGAGCTCTGTTCGCGGACACGACGGCCTGACGGGTGGGGGTGCGCCGGTCCCCAGAGGGCCGGCATCACCCCTGATCCCAGTCGGCCGACTCAGCGAACCGAGGCCGGGCGGGTCCCTGTGCCCCCGCGCACCGCCATGAGCAATTCAGCGGAAGTTGACATCATTCCTGGTCCCAACCAACGAGCTCGGCAACCGACTCCGTGGCTGCCCTGATCTCGTCGCGAACAGGGGTGCAGGAGTCACGCAGGCCTTCAAGGAAATTCCTGTCGAGACCACTTCCACCTTGATCGCGAACCAGGGATCGGACTGAGTCGAGGAAGGAATTCTGGCCGTCTTGCTCCAATTGCTGAAGGTGTCCGACTTCTTCGTCCTCACCTGCCCGAGTCATTGTGACGGCACTTCCGCCGAGTTTGAAGTCAAAACTTCCGAGAACCGTTTCAAGTGTCTGGCCGGACATCTCGGCTCTAGCCGGGTTGGGATTCATGTAAACAGCGATGGCGTTTACAGCAAGCATCGCGGACTGCACGATGGAGAACCCTTTACTACCCGGATCGTCGGCGTCGATCGATTCTGTTCTGTTTTCGAATTCTTCGAGAATCTCGATGAGATCATCCTCGTCTACTTCCCCGAGTGGAGCCCTCCAGGCAATATCAAGGGCATAGGAGAACCATTCTTTGTCCGCTGATTGGGCCAAAGCAGCGAATACTCCGCTCCCACGTTCCGCAGAGGCGAGACAGAACACCGCAAGAAAGTCAGCAGGGAGTTCACGAAGCGCGGAGTAGGCTTCCACATTACGAGCCAACTTAATCTCCTCTGGTCCAAAACAACGTGAAGGGTGAATTTTGTGGCATATGACCGCGAATTCCCTGTCCGCCGACCTCTATACCCCGTACATCGATTTGCGGCAGGCATATATCGTTGCAGAAGTTCCGCGAGGCCGCCCCGTAAACGGCATGTTCGTTGGGCCCCAGGGAGTTGAGTATACCTTCCTCGGCATGTCCGGGACCTCGGACAAACTCCTCGCCCTCTCGCAGCTGCCAGCCGGAGGGCATGGGTCCGTCACCATTGATTCCGATCCTCCTGGCGAACTGCCTCGTTTCGGAATTGAATACCCCGATCACCGCTGTGGTTCCCTTTACATCGGCCATCCAGTAGTCGTTCCTGAGGGATTGGAGCTCTTCTGCACGGTCAAGGGCCAGGAGAGCATCGTCCCGTGTTCCAGGGCTGCAGGGACTGAGTCCCAGGGGGTCGATCCACAGGAACGGGTTGTCGACGTACGCAAACGGGTTGGGTCCTGGAGCCAGCCCGAGGGGATCAAGGGTGACGTAACGGGCTGTCTCCGGGTCATAATGCCGGAAAAGGTTGTAGTGGAGACCGGTTTCCGGGTCGAAGTACTGCCCCGGGAACCGTAGCGGTGTGTATGCGGAGCTGCTCGAAGTCCAGCTGGTGGTGCCCCACAAGGAAGTACGGGTACGCCAGGCGACGTCACCTGATTCGTCGACGAGCTCGGTGGGAGTACCCACAAGGTCGGTGACGATCGCGAAGAAACGGGAGTCGATCTCGTCCTGGGGTGCCTCGGCCGCTGCGATGCGCTCGGTCTGGGCGATGGGCCGCAGACCCTGATGGTCCCAAGTGAGGGTGACCGGGTTCGGCAATTCATCGCTGGTTGTGGTCTGTTCGCAGAGAGTGGTGCCGTCCCAGGTGAAGTCGGTGCGTTCAACCACTGTCTCGCCGTCGGCTGCCATACGAAATTTGGCTGTGCGACGGCCGAGAGGGTCGTAGGCGTAGCGCCACAGGATGCCGTCGGGGGTGACAGCCGAGGCAAGGCAGTCTTCGGCATTCCATGTGTAGCGCCAAGTGTCCGGCTTACGGGAGAGTCGGGTCTTCTGGCGCAGAGTAATGCGGCCGAGTTCGTCGTGCTCGTAGCGAACCTGGCCGGCGTTGGTGATCCGAGTACCGGTATAGGTGCGCGGTCCGGTTGCTTCATGCCCGGGATGATCCCGGGGCCACGAAGCCTGGGTCTGATTGCCCGCTCCGTCGTAAGCGTAGGTCTCGGTCCAGTTCTGGGCATGGACGGCCGTGACCCGCCCGGCCGCGTCAAGGTCGAATCGGCGAGTGCCCGAACGCTGATCGGTCAACTGGCTGAGGTTGCCGTCGGCCCGGTAGGTGTAGGCCCGATGCTGGACGGTGCCGGCCTCGGCGACGGACACCGATTGAGCTGTAAGCCGCCCCAGTTCGTCGAAGGCCTGGGCAAGGGTTACGTTCGCGCCCATGCTCCTGGCGAGTTCCCTGCCTATCGGATCACGATGGAAGTCAACCGTACGACCGGAGGCGTTGAGCTGAGTGCGATTACCCGCCGGGTCGTAGGCCCATGTGCTGGTAGCGCCGCTCGAAGTGGTGCGGCGTATACGCCGTCCTGCAGCATCGTAGGCGTAGGTGACGGTGCGGCCATTGGCTGTCTCTGAGCACAGTCGCCCCAAGCTGTCGTACTGCAGCCGGAGTTCGGAGTCCGAATTCGCCGCTCGGGTCAGGCGACCGTACAGGTTGTAGGCGAAGGTGGTGACTGCGCCGACGGCATCCTTTCGGATGACCTGGCCGAACGCATCGCGTTCGAATGCGACGGTTTCACCGATGCCATTGGTACGGGAGGCGATCTGGCCGGCCGGGTCGTGGGTGTAGGTGAGCGTACGGTCGTCGAAGTCCGTTTCAGCTATCAGGCGTCCGGCGGCGTCGTACTCGTAATTCCAGGTCAGGCCCTGGGGGTTGGTGACGCCGATGAGCCGTAGCGACGCGTCGTATGCGAACTCGGAGCGCCTTCCGTCGGGGCCGCTGCGAGTGGCGAGTAGATCGAAGTGGGTGTACTCGAAATGGGATGTCTGCCCCAACTGATCTATGTGGCTGGTGCAGTTGCCTTCGCCGTCGTAGTTCCAGGCCTCCGTGGCGCCGTCAGGAGTGGTGCGGCCGATGAGTCTGCCTTCGGGCGACCAGGTGAAGCGCGTGGTGTGCCCCAGGGGATCGGTCACCGCAACAGGACGGCCGAACGCATCCCGCTCCCAGACCGTCTCGGCACCCGTCGGGTCAGTGACGTTCATGGGCAGCCCCGCAGGATTGCACCGCACCACAGTGGTGTGCCCCAAGGCGTCACTGACGGCGGTGGCGTCACCCGTCGCGCTGTACGTACTGCGGGCTGTTCCCCCCTCCGGGTCGGTTGCCGCGATGCAGTTGCCGCGCTCGTCGTAGGCGTATCGCCAGGTGGTTCCGTCCGGGAGGTCGATCGCCGTGATGAGGTTGAGATCGTTGTAGACGAAACGAACGACCGTACCGTCCGGCCGGGTCACCTCGGTGGGCTGCCCCAACTCGTTGTTTACGGCTTTGGTCGTGTATCCGACCTGATCCATTGAGGAGATGAGGTGGTGATGGACGTCGTAGGCGGTGCGGCTCACACCGCCCAGCGGGTCGATCTCTGCGACGACCTGAGAGTTGTCGTTGATGACGAAGCGGGAGGTGTCCCCCTCTGCCGTGGTGATTTCCGTGACGCGGCATTCGGGCCATGCGGGGTTCAGGACGTCGTACGCGAAGGTGTTCACCATGTGCCCGGCTTCACCGCCCTGCTCGATGCAGCGGTCTTGGGCGTCGTATGCGTACTCGTAGCGACTGCGGTTGGTGTCCGTCCAGGATGTGATGCGCAACCGCTCGTCGTACGTGAATTGCAGGGGCGTGCCTGAGGAGTTGGTAACCGAGGTGAGGTTGCCACCGGTGTAGCCGAATCGCTTGACCGTCAGATCTGAGTTGCCCTCGCCCGCACCCTTCACGCTGAGCGAGGTGATCCGGTCCTCGTCCACGGTCAAGATGAGTTGGTAGCCGCCGGAGTGCCGGATGGAGAGCGGCATGCCGCGGTCGTTGTAGTCGAAGGTAATGGTGTTGCTATTGCGGTCGGCAATACGTTCCAGGAGTGCCAGACCCGCGCTGGGCGCGGTGAATTGGTGGCTATGCCCGGTGATCGGGTTGCTGATGGTGTAACCGCCGTTGTCCAGACGGACCAGGGGCCAACGGGGACCGGCCTCGGGCATGACGGGCGAGTCCGGCCCGTCTGGGTGGGGGTAAGCCAGGAGCATCCCGTCCTCGGTGACGAAGACGACGCCGCTCTCATCGATCTCGAGACGCTGGTCGATGGTGGATGCCCAAGAAGGGCCGAACCACCAGCCACAGCGGTAGCCGGAAGCAGACCTGCGGGTGAAGGTCAGCGGGAGAGTACCGGGCAGCACTACATCCCGGCCCGCCAGGAACATCTGCCCGCTTGCGGGATCAACTGGGTCGCCGCAGCCCTTGATCTTGCTCGTGAGGCGGTTGTACGCCCCCTTCGCGCCGTCCGCGAGCGCACCACGGGCCGACTTGCCGAGACCACGAAGTCCTGTGGCCATGCCTTTGAGGCCGACCCTGAGGCCTTTGAGGCCCTTGAGGCCTTTGGCGAGGCCGCCGAGGGTGGTCAACCCCTTCATGCCGGGTATGCAATCGAGGGCGGCGAAGGCCACATCCCACAGGGATGCCTGGCCCTTCATATATTTGTTGAGGGTGTCGGCCAGCACCACGAGCGCCGCGATGAGCACAATCGCGCCCAGGATCGGCCCACCAATGATCATCGCGATGATGCCCAGGACGGCGACGACGACCTTGCAGACCGCGACGATGGTGTCCCAGTTGTCGGAGACCCAGTCCCCGACCTCCTCGTACCACTTACGGTTCTGAATCCCCGCGTCCGAGGCCTCATCCAGCTTGCTCTTCGCCTCGCGGGCAGCTTCCTCGCGCATGGTGCGCGCGTCCGCGGCCATCTTCTTCGCCGCGTCCAGCGCGTTCGAGGCGGAGGTGACATCCGACTGAGCGGAGCTGTGCGCGGACTCGGCGTTCTGGGCATCCCGCGTCGCGGCACGGACCTTGGACTCGTCCGGCTTCGGGACGTCCTTGCCCGCCGACGTGGGGTCGTCCTTGTACTTGTCGGCTTCCTTGTTGGCCCGCGTCACCCAGGAATCGGCCGTGGACAGACGGGACTTGGCCGAGGAGAGATCCGCCTGCGCCTCGCGGCCCTTCGCCAGCGCCTTGTCGGCCAGCGCCTGGGCCCGCTCCAGCTTCGGCCAGTACGCCGCCAGCGCATCCCCCGCCAGGTCGTACGACTTCTTCAGCTTCTTCAGATTCTTCGGGACTCCGGAGAACTCGTCCCGGAACACCTCGGCGGTCTTGCCCACCATCGTCAGGACGGCATCTTCCTCCGCCATCCCCTTCACCAGTCGCAGCGCGTCCTGCACGTCATCGGCGAAGTCGTGCAACTGCTTGGCCAACGACCGCACCCGGTCCGGATCCCCCGGCGTCGGATCCTTCTCCAGATCCAGCACATGCCAGTCCGTCGGCCGATAACCCGCCACCACGCAACCCCCGTCGCACCAACCTCTTCAACCACACGTACGCACAAGTGAAGTTACTAGGCACTGGTGTTCGGCGTGAAGGTCACACGGGCTGTTGCCGCCGCCACAGTCGCTGAACTGCGCTACTCCGCGAAGCGGAACGTCGACGTGATCGCGTCGAAGATGTCGAAGAACGAGTCGGCGAGGTCGAGCACCTGGCTGCTGCCGGCGATGAGGGCGACCTTGCCCTCCTGCCCGGGCACAGGGACGAACGTTTGCATGAGTACGGCCCGGATGGTGCGGTTGAGGGCGTCATCGGGTACGGGGATGTCCTCGATGCCGTACGTGCGCGCGGCCGTGCCGACGCCCGGGATGTCGACGGTCGTGACCTTCCGCCACGCGTCGCCCTCCTTCTTGGCCTCCCGCACGGCGAGCTGGCTCGCGATGACCTGGGGGTCGGTGGAGAGGGGTTCACCGGCCTGCGTACGTCCGCCGACGAGCGAGACCGTGATCGAGCCGGTGATCGGGGTGTCACCGCCGAAGCTCTCGGCCATGCAGCCGCAGTACAGCGCGCCGGACTTCCACGCGTCCGCCGCGGCCTTCCGCAGAAAGGCGGTGTACGTGTCCTGGTACTGGGCCAACTCCGGCTTCTGCCGCACCCGTTCGACCACCATGCGCCGGATCGAGTCGTCCCGCGACTCGGGCCGCACGTCGAACTCCCACCACGACTCGGGCACCTTTATTCGAAAGCCGCCGCGCTCGATGGTGAGCGCTTCCATGTAGCGGGCCATGTTGGATGTTCTCCCCGGTGTCGACTCAGGCTGGGCGGACTGGTGGGCGCAAGCCTACGAGGCCGCGTACGCGTGATCCCGGCGGCTCATTCGTACGTCGCCTCCTGCCCCTCCCCCTTCCGCTTGAGCGGCCGTAATACGCGTCATACACTCTTCTCATGGCCAAGACCAGGATCAGCATCAGCCTTGAGCAGGAGCAGGCCGAGCGCATCAGGCAGCACGCCGAACGAGCAGGCATGGATGTGTCGGCGTACCTCGTGCACGCGGCGACACGGCAGATGGCGGAGACCGAGGCCATAGAGGAACAGTTCTCCGGTCTCGATTCCCTCATCGCGGAGGCAGAGGCGGAAGCGGCCGCCCTTCCCCCCGAACCGGACGTGACGGCGCGGGAGCTGACAGAGCAGGAGCGGCGAGACGTCGAAGCCGCCCTCAACCTCGTCTACGGTGAAGACCGCTCGTCCGCCCGCCATCCCGGACACGCCGCGTGAGTGCACGAGTCCCGGTGTACGACACCGGAATGCTCATCGCCCTCGCGGATCGCAAAGCCAAGGCTGTCGCACTGCACAGCGGGCTCAAGGCCACCTCGCACCGGGCACTCGTCCTCGGCCCGGTTCTCGCCCAGGTGTGGCGCCCGCGCCCGGCGGCCATCCACGCCCTGGCCGCCGTCTTGAAGGACTGCACCGTGCCGCAGGCCCGGGCATCCGAGCCGCCCATGCGCGAGACGAAGGCCGGCCGGCCGGAGTGCATCGCGTGTGCCACCGGCCCTGACGTCATCGACTGGCGCCGCATCGGCGCGGCGCTGGGGGAGGCGAAACTCCCTCCCAAGAAGAAGCCGGACGCGGTGGACGCCTGGGTCGCCCTGTCCGCCGTCAAGCACGGCAGCGCCGTCGTCTTCACCAGTGACCCGGAGGACATCGAGGCGTATCTGGCGGTGCTGAATCCCGCCGACGTCCACGTCGAGGCGGTGTGATGGAAGAGCGCGGGGCGGGCGTTACTGGGAGTTGTCGTCGGAGGGCTCGTCCACTTCCGGGTACGCGACGAAGGTGCCCTTCGCGGGGAGCGTGACGACGAGACCGCGTTCGCGGAGTTCGCGGACTGCTCGGCGGGCGGTCAGATAAGCCACTCCGTACTCAGTACCGAGATCCCGCTCACCGGACAGCCGCGCGCCCGGCCTCAGCTCGCCCGACTCAATTCGGGCAGCGATGTGGTCGGCCACCTGCATATAGACGTACGCGATCTTGTTGGGATCGATCGGCGAATCGCCTGTGTCTGCTGCCATAACAACCACCGTAAAACAGCATTGAGCTGCAGTGATGGTCCTATTGCTGCGCACTGCTATGCACTGACATGCGCAGCAATGTAGGCTTACGGCACGAAAGACCCCGGCGACGGAGGCAACCGTCCCGGGGCGTGGCCGACGCTTATCTCTAGGAGCGCCAACGTGCTGGACCTTACCGTTCGCTTCTTCGCCTGGGTGCTGAGCATCTGCACTCCCCGCCCCCGAGGCCGCCACCGCCTCGGCACGCTCCCGCCCCTGCGGATCATCCCCGCCCCACCGCCCCGCTTCACCGAACTCCTCGACGGCAACGCATCCCGACTCGTACGCCCCTACGTCCTGGACCCCGCCGAATACCGACGGCAACGCGAACGCCGCCGCGCCGCCTACCTGGCAACCCTGGGCATCGACGTCGGCCCGTCCCACATCCACGGCGTCCGCGTACCCGTGGCCGCCCGATGACGCGCCCCGCCGTACGGATGTGCGCCCGCTGCCACGACACGACGAGTCACCCGGTACTCGTCCACGAGGTGCACGCGGCGACGGGCCCGGGCTTCAACGTGTACGCGTGCCCTGAGTGCGCCGACCACTACCCGCCCATGACCGACGTACTGGAAATCCCGGACACGCCCCGCCGACCGCGCCCCCGCTCCCGCCTCACCCTCCGCGTCTACAAGATGGACGCGAAGGGTGCCGTAACCGAGGACCGAGGAAGGGTCGAGATCCTGCTCGGCGACCGAACGGACCCGCTGCCGCGTACGTCGGCCTACCCGCCCTGCGGATGCCCAGGCTGCCGAGCCCGATAGCCCGCACCGAACACTGAGCGGACGCGCCCCCATCAAGGCGATTGGAAGCTTCAGGACACGCATGGCCTCAGCAAGGC
The DNA here is from genome assembly GCF_040654355.1 of Streptomyces sp. NPDC050704. Taxonomy (NCBI): domain Bacteria; kingdom Bacillati; phylum Actinomycetota; class Actinomycetes; order Kitasatosporales; family Streptomycetaceae; genus Streptomyces; species Streptomyces sp. NPDC050704. The sequence continues at coordinate 76,549 of NZ_JBFAHW010000004.1, forward strand.
CTGGTCGCAGCCACTGGCACTGGCCCAAACCTTCCAATCACTCACTCCAACACCCACAGCGGCCTCGGACGCGCGTCTGGCGTTCGGGGTCGCTGTGCACTCAGACACGATCGGGCCACAAGCGCCATCGCCTTGCCCGATTTCTCCATATCCGCCCAGCCATGCAAGGAAGTTCGCTGTAGCGAAACCGATCGCCCCACGGATACCGTCGTTGCTCTTGACTGCTTTTCTGTCTCACGGGGAGTCCACTGTGAAGCGCCGCACTTTGCCCGTTGCTACCGCGCTCGCCGCGACCGCGGCCCTGCTGCTGACGGCCTGTGGCAGCGGAGACGACAAGTCCTCCGACGGCGACAAGATCGCCGGTGCCGAACAGGGGACGGAGGCGCCGAAGAAGTCGGCGGAACCCTCGGCGGCGCCGGCGGTGGACAAGCCGGACGGTGTGGACGTCTCCCTGCCCAAGGACATGAACCTGGTCTTCGACTGGGACAAGCCCAAGGACAAGAACGAAGCGGCCGCGATGGACGACGCCGCCAACTTCCTCCGCGCCATCTACCGAGGCGTCGACAAGCGCACGACCAAAGACGCGGCCGTGACCGCCTACGCCACCGGCGAGGGACTCCACTACGCGAAGACCCAGATCAACGCCTGGATCGACGGCGACTGGACCGCCACTGGCACCCTGCGCCACTACGACGCCACCACACGGTCCACGTCGAACAGCAAGGCGGTGGAAGTGGCGTTCTGCGCAGATGCAGGCAAGTTCTACGGCAAAGAGATCAAGACCGAGAAGATCCTGACGACCAAGCCCAGCATCGAGGACTTCGACTACTACAAGATCATCATGGTCAAGTTCCCTACGGGCACGGACTTGTGGCAGGCGTCCCAGGTGTTCGTCGAGACGAAAGCCGAGAAGTGCCAGTGAACACTCGGCGCACAGTCCTCAGCACCGCAGCTCTGACACTGGCCCTCAGCGCTCTCGTCCTCACGGAGTCCGCTCACGCCGCAAAGCCGGTGGGTTCCGGCCAAGGAGCCAGCACAGACGAGAAAGGCGGCGGAGACGAGAAAGGCATCTACGCCGCCGCCCGGATCCAGTACTCCGGAGCCGTCGCCAAGGGAGGCGGCCGCGGAAACGTCACCTCCGCCGACGTCAACTGGACGCCCCCGCCCTGCTGGTACGCCCCCTACCTCGGCGCCAAGGACTTCAAGAAGAAGATGTCCAAGGACATCGACACCTCGAAGAACACACCCGGCATGACGGGCCACGCGGGCGCGGCGATCGGCGAGATGGAGCGCCACTACGAGGATGACTTCGGCTGGGCCGACAACCCCGGCTACAAGGACTACAACGTCGAGAAGGACGGCGAGGGGATGTTCTGGGCCGGCGTCGAAAACCCCGACGAGACGGACTATCTCAAGCGGAAATCGTGCACCGACCTACCCTTCTGGGTCGACAACGGCGAGCCCCCGCCGCCCCAGCACGAAGAGGCCATCACTCCGGAGATGCTCGCCGCCCTCGCCTACCAGCACATGCAACTCCCCGACACCAAGGTCACCCTCGCTCCCGAGGCCAACACCAAGGTGAATCTGCCGACTTGGGCCTGGCTCGACGAGGCCGTCTTCGACGAGGTCCAGGCGACGGCGGCCATCAACGTCCCCGGCTTCAACATCCAGGCGACAACGACCGCCGCCCCCAAGTCGCTCACTCTCGACCCCGGCACCGAAGACGCCAGCACCATCCCCGCCGACGGCGAATGCCTCATCGTCGACGGCAGGATCGGCGAGCCCTACGCCAAGGGCAAGTCCGAGGAGACCCCACCCTGCGGCATCGTCTACCGCCGCTCCTCCAACGGCGGAACATTCCCTCTCAAGGCAGCCCTCACCTGGGAGATCAGCTGGACGGGCACCGGCCAGGCCGGACCGATCGGCATGCCCGACGGCACGATCGAGGTCGTCCAGGACATCACCGTCGAGGAAATCCAGTCCGTCAACCGCTGAGCGGAGCGGACGGCTCGCGGCCGGTTCAGCCCTCGTGAACCGGCCGCGCCTCTCCCCCAAACCACCACCCCACAGACGAACCACTCCCTCCTCCCCCACCGACGAACCACTCAGGGAACCCGGAACAGAACATGAGCGACCTGCGCCTCGAAGACACAGTCTTCGAGGATCTGAAGAAGACCTTCTCGACGATCAGCGACCGTATGGATTCCGCCCGCCGCACCCTCCGCGGCGCCGACGGCTCCGCGGTCGGTGAGAGCGGGCTCATCGAGGACGTACACGAATTCGCCGACGAGTGGGGCTACGGCATCAAACAGCTCGGCAAACACACGCAGGGTGCCGTGAAAATGATCAACAAGATAGGTGAGGAGTTCGGCAAGCTCGACCACGAACTCGCCGAATCCCTCAAGACGAAGAAGGGCAAGTAGACGTGGCCGGCAAGCGCCCCGCCTTCCCGAACATAGGCTGGGACCCGACGCCGGGAGACGTCGACGACACCCGGGACCTCGCCAAGAAACTCGGAGGCCTGGCAAGCGACCTGGGCACCACTCTCCGCGAGTTGGAGCGGATCGAGTGCGGTGCCTGGAAGGGCAAGACCGCGGTCGCCTTCACCGAGTACATCGGGAAGGACGTCACCCCGCTCATCAGCAAGAGCCACGACTCCTTCGACAAGGCCTCGCGCGCCCTGCACCGGTGGGCCAACGAACTGCAGGACTTCCAGGACGAGGCGAACCGCCTGGAGAAGTCCGCCGGCGAGAAACTCGAAGCCAGAGAAACGGCCCAGCAGAAAGCCGACGCGAAGGGCGACGGCAAGGGCAGCGAGGAACTCGGCAAGGCCTCCGGCGCGGTCGACGAGGTCACGGGCAAGGTCCACGACCTGGAGGACCGCTACAAGCGAGCCGCCGACAACATAAGCAAGGAACTCGACAAGGCGGGCGACATCGCCCCGGACGAGCCGGGCTTCTGGGACAAGCTGGGTCAGGGCGTCTCGGACGCCTGGGACGCCACCGGCGACTGGCTCAAGGAGCATGCCGACCTGATCAAAGCGATCGGCGACGTACTCAGTGACATCACCGCCGTGCTCGGCATGCTGGCCATCGTCACCCTTCCCTTCCCGCCCCTCGCGGCCATCTTCGGCACGGCCGCACTCATCGGCGCGGGGCTCACCCTGGCCGCCCATGGCGTGGCCAAGGCGGCCGGCGCGGATGTGAGTTGGGCAACGCTCGGACTCGACGCGGTCGGGCTACTGCCGGGAATCGGCATGTTCGGAAAGGGCGTCAAGGTCGTCGGCAAGACCGCCGATATAGCCGAAGGCGCGGCGAAGGCCAAGGTCGGCATGCTGGGGAAGGGGTTCCAGTACAAGGATCTGGGCAGTTCACGCGTCCTGTTGTCCTTCGGCGGGAAATCGGCGGGACTCACGGGTGGGATCGGCAAGGCGGGCTTGGTGAAGATCGGTGGCACATCCGACTTTGCCTTCGAGGTCTCGCACGCAGGGAGCGGCCTGATGTCGCGTATGGGAGGCCTTGCCAGCGCCGGCTATCACGAAGGGCAGTGGCTGGGCACGAAGGGGATCAACATGGTCACATCGAAGGGCGTGGACCCGTTCAGTGGCCTCGGTAGGGCTATCGACGGTGGTATGAAGATTGCGCCCAAGGTTGCCACTCATATCGGACAGGCCGTATCCGGTGACTAATCAGAGGAATGGCGCTCCACACGAGGAAGGGCATACAGCAATGAACATCTGGCAGCCCGATCCGGGAGAGACGCTTCTTTCCCGCGCTCCGGTCACCTTCGCCACGGGTGCCGCACCGCGTGTCAGGGGCATGCGCTGGTTCCGTGACACCGAACGCAACGACATCCAGCACGAACTGCCCGGCTGGCCCAAGGGCCCCTCCTTCACGGCCCGTTCGACGGGAGGCGCGGTCGCCCAGAAGTCCTTGAGGGGCGCCGCGACGGCTGCGGGCGTAGCCGTCATGGCCTTCCTCAGTGCCGCGGGGGGCAACGTCAGCGGAGGCGGCGGACCCGACGACTCGGGCTCCGACACCCCGGACGACCCGGCCGACGAGGTTGAGGACTTTCCGGTCATGTGGGCCGCACCCGGCACGATCGCCCGCACCCTGCCCTGGCAGCTGGATCCCGGCCGCTCGGACGACAAGCACTACTCCACTCACCTGATCGTCACCGACCGCCGCTTTGTCGTCGTCGGCCTGCCCTTCCACAAGAAGAACTTGAAGGCTATCGAGGACGAGGTGCTCTGGCAGTGCGCCCGTACTGACATCAGTGCTGTTGAACTCAAGGACTTCAAGGACGGCAACGACTTCAAAGTCGCCTTCGTGGACGGCTCCTGGTGCAGACTGAGTTGCCATTGGCGCCGGAAGCTCACGTCGTATCTGACGCCCCCACGTGAACTAATCCCCTTGGAATCCCTGACTCCGCAACAACAGAAGACCATTCAGGAAATCACCAGGGAGAAGCAGGTGCCGGAGTCCGTTTCCCCTATTCTCTCCTACAATCCAAACGGACGAATTCGGATTCATATCTTGCTTCCAAGCAAGTATACATCCGCCTTCGGCGCCTCGGAAGTGAGCGCCACCATAGAACCCGATGGGCGCAGGGTCGACATCGGTGACTACCAGCCCGAGGACTTCTGACCCCGGCGCCTCATGACTTCTGGAACGGTATTCAGTTCGATGACACCCTCTTCCGGTTCCACCGCACCGGTTCTCCCGCTCGTCCCACAGACCGAGCCTCCGCCCGTCTGGTTCCTCAGTCCCGAGGGGTTCTTCGCTCTCCCCCTCGCCGAAACACCCGAGGAACGGGCACAGCGTGCGGAGTCCTTCGTACGCGAGCTCTATTCCCGCGGGGACGAGAGCATCTGGGGTCCTGCCTCTCCGTACTTCGCGGCGATGGCCGAACTCATGGCGGGATCCGGTGTCTCCTACTGCGCGATGGGCCTTTTCTCCACATCCGACGAGGAGCGCACTCCGGATGGGGACGTGGCCAGGCACGACCTCTCCGACGGAGCGGCCCAGTGTGCCTTCACCCTGTCGGCCATCCCCACTGACCAGGCCGAAGCAGACACCGACGTCGTCGCTCAGGGGATCCTCGCCATCCTCTCCAAGGACCCGTACGACGACGTCCGCTGGCTCGACCTGCCCTGCGGCCCCGCCGTGTCGTGTGTCACCTGGCGTCAGCACCGGCTCGATCCGGAAATGACGGCAAGCGGTGAGACAACGGATCTCGTCACCGCCCAGATTCAGGTCCATGTCCCGTTTCCGACCGGTCCGTTCACCGCCGTCTTCACTCTGTTCACGGCGTCGGTGGACTATTGGACGCAGTTCTCCGACCTCATGGAGGGAATCCTCCAGACAGTCTCCTTCACGGACCCGACGGAGGACGCGGAGGCGGGCAGGACTGCGAGCACGGACGCGGACGTCGACACAGCAGACACCACGCAGGCGGCGACCGAAGCAGCCGGGCCTCGCTGACGGCCGCCTGGCGTGGCGTAGTCGAACGCGCCCACGGGGCGAACGACGCAGGCGAACTCACAAGAAATGACGTACTGATGGACTGGCATCCCGCGCCCGACGAAGACCCGCTCTTCCGGCTCACCGTCAAATTCGCCACCGGTCTGGCGCCTGCGGTCTCTGGTTACAGATGGTTCCGGGACGCCGAACGCAACGACATCCAAGGCGAGTTGGCAGGCTGGCCCCCTGGCCCCGAATTCGCCCCGCGCACAGCGGGCGACCAGACCGCCCGCCGCGCCGGCCGTGGATTCCTCACCGCTATCCCGGTGATCGCGAATCTCATCGCCAACATCGGTGGAGCCGGCGGTTCGCCTTTCGGCGGCGTGGCCGGGGCAAGAAAATCACAGGACCCGGAGAACGAGGTCCACGACTTCCCCGTGATGTGGGCCGCCCCCGGAGCCGTCGCACGTACTGTGCCGTGGCAGCTGGATCCCGGGCGCCGTCCGGACGGGTACGGCACGGATCTCGTTGTGACCAACCGACGGCTGCTTTTCCTCGGCACTCGAAGTGACACTTCCGACGAAGCCGACGTCCTGGGTGAGATTCCGCGGGAGTCTGTCATCGAGGCCCAGCAAATGGAGTTCAGCAAGATCAGCGCGGATGTACGCATCACGTTCGCCGATCAGTCCTGGATCCGCCTCTTCACCGGCAATCCCAAAATCGCCGAGAGAGTCGCAGGAATCCTCTGCGGAAACGACCAGGCACTACCCGAAAGCGCCCTGACGGAGGCGCAGCGCCAAGGCGTGTCCCGATTCATGGCAGACCTCCCCGACACCGCACAGCCGCCCGTGTATATCAGGCTGCCCAGTGGAATCCTCCTCGTCGAAGCCAGCGCTCCCTCCAAAGCCGGAAAGGAAATCTTCAGTACGGCCGGGACCCTGATGGACGCCTCGGGCAAGCCGGCACAGCCGAAGCCCGGTGACCTGTAGGGATGCGTCCACGTGGCACAGACGGGGGTCATCACCTCGGGCGGCCGTCAGCGGATGTCTCGCCCCCGGATCAAAGAAGGACCCGGAGCAGGCACAGAAGCCTGGCGGCTGACCGTCCGGTCCCCCGTTTCGCTACCGCGAACAGATAAGTAGAGTGCGGCGAATGAGACCAGGGGGCACGCAGGACGACACACGGGCAGCAGTGACGACCACGCCGTACGGCGACGCACACCGGGGTCACGCTTCACGCCCGAGATACACCCTCGGAGTCTCCGTCGTACTCCTCCTGCTGTGCGCCCTCTGGACCGCCACCCCAGCCCCGGCCGGGGCCGCCGACACCACCCAGGCAGCCCACCTCGCCGCCCAGCTCCGTACCAACCCGGTCTACGTAACCGACCAACTCCCGCGCGAGATACCCCGGTCCACGGCCCCCGACTTCACCAGACTCGCCAAGCGCACGGGCGTCCCGACGTACGTCCTCGTACTCCCGAACCAGTCCACCAACGGCAAGGCGTTGCTCGGCGCCGTGCACGACCGGCTCGGGCGGGACGGGTTGTACGTGCTGGTGGACTACATCGGCGTCACGGACGCGGTGGCGTTCGGGGTGCGGGCACCGGCTGAGGACGCGCTGACGGTGACGTCCTATGAACTGCCTTATGACGCGGGCCCGTTGCGCAGCTTCGAGCGGTTCGCCGACGTCATCGCCCAGGGCGACGAGAAAGCGGCCGCACGGGCGGAGGCGGCAAGCGAGAAGTACGGTGGCAGCCACTCCGGGGAGGAGCCCGAGGAGCTGTACATCGGCCCCACGGATCGTGACAACCAGTCCTTCCTCACCGGGATCCTGCTCACCGGCCTGCCTCTGCTGCTCCTGACGCTCGGCGCTTTCGTACGTCGCTGGAGGCGCCGCCTGCCCTCGGCTCGCAGGAATCCGGGCGCTGGTACCACTTCCCACCTCCCCCGCGGGGTGCTGCCCGGCCTCGCCCTGCTCACTGCCTTCGCGATCGGCCTCGGCGCCTGGTTCACCTTCGACCAGACGACGTCGAGCGCGGCGCAGGCGCCCGCCGCCACCGACCTGTCGGCGCGTATTGACCGGGTCGCGGAAGGCTTGAAGCAGGACTCGGTCTACGCGGATCCGGAGAGCCCGCAGATCCTCGACGCCGATCAGAAGAAGCAACTCCGCGACCGCATCCAGGAGTTCAGCGGCTCCAAGGACGGCGGGCCGGTCTTCGTCACCGTCGTCCCGCAGATGCCGGAGGACGAATCGGCCGGCAACACCGACGTGTTCGCGGCCTCCGTGCACAGAGAGCTGGACAGGGACGGCGTGTACGTCGTGGCCGACCCGGTCGACGGCGACATCAACGCCGTCAGTTACGGCCTGCCCCATGTCACCAACCGCTACCTCTTCGGCCTGCCGGACGCGGTCCAGTACGACGACTCCGATTCCCGTGACCACCGACTCGGCGAGCGTCTCGACAAGTTCATGACTTTCCTCGAGAAGGCACCGGCCGAGGACGAGCCCGACTACCCGGCCCCCGACCGCAGGCCGGAGCCCGTCGACGACCACGCCCTCGCCCCGCTCTTCTCCGGCGACTTCTGGCCCGGCCTGCTCGTCGGCGCGCTGGTCGCGCTGCTGGCGTTCGCTCTCCTCGCCGGGGTGCTCGCGATCGTCGGTACAGTGCTGCGGCGACGCAACCCCGCCCCACTCCCCTCGGCGACCCTGCCCTTCGAGGCTCCGACCGACCCGTCCACGACGTACCTGCGACGCACGGCGCGCACCGAACTCGGGGAGCTCCAGGGGCAGTTCAGGGACAGCCCGGACCAACTGGCACACATGCGCGCCTGGGAGTGCTTCGACGCGGCGATGCTGCTCGTCGACGGCGACGTCGACGCACTCACCGACGACGACTCCGTCGAGCCCGCCTCCCTGGTGGCGGTCATCGTCCTCTCCCGCGCCGGCCGGGCGGCTCTCTCCGGCGACACGAACAACCTCTGCTGCGGCCTGAACCCCCTGCACGGTCCGGCGGTCAGCCGCCACCACGTCCGCATCTCCGCCGAGGGCCGGCGCAGGAGCCTGCTCCCCGTCTGCCAGGTGTGCCGCGAGACGGCCATCGTCGAGCCGGGCACGGTGCACACACTCCGGATGACGCTGCCGGGGCCGGAGCGCGGCGAACGTATGCCGTACGAGGAGGACGCGGGGCCCCTTCCCGCCGTACGCGACGGAATTCCCGAACTCATCAATCGAGTAAGGGAGTTCACCAGTGTCAGCTAAGCGTGACCTCACTGTCCTTCTGACCGCTCTCCTGGCCGCACTGCTTCTCGCCACCCCCGCCTGGGCGAAGGCCGACGACACCAGCCCCGGCGAGCGGATCACGAACGCTCTGGGCAAGTCGCCCGTGTACGTCGATCCGGCATACGACGGATCAGTCCCGCCCGCTCGTCAGAAGCAACTCGCCCACCAGATCTCGCGAACCGGCCTTCCGATCAAGGTCGTTCTGACCCCCCTGACCAAGGGTGACTCCTTCAACGGCGACTCGGCCGTCCTCGCCGAGGTCGTCCGCGACCGCCTCGCCCTGCGCGAACTCATCCTGATCACCACGGACGGCGAGTTCACCGACTCACTGAACGGCCACGAATGGCCGGGCGACGCCCATCAGGCACAGGACGCGGTCGCCACGGTCGGGTTCCTGGACGAGATGGAGGACGCCGGCCTGGCCGACCGGACCGCGAAGGCGATCGAACTGGTCGAGCAGGGGGATGGAAGGGAAGCGTACGAGGAGGCGACGAATGACTTGCGCAACGGCAACGGTTCCGGTCAGACACCGGGGTCGTCCGAGTCGTCGGACGAGGGCACTTCGCCTTTGCTCTGGCCAACTCTGATCGCCGTACCGTCTCTCGTGGCTGCCCTGGCTCTCCTCTTCTTCGTACGCCGTCGCGACCGCCGGGGCGCCTCCTCCGCGTACTCGCATGCGGTGTTCATGGCGGCCCGCGCGGCCGACGAAGCCGAGCTTCGACGCGCTGCGGAGGCGGAGGTGCTGGCCCTGGGTGAGGCGCTCCGTTCGACAGCTCTCTCAACCACTGCCATGCAGCAGGCCCTTGACGCCTACGCGGCCGCCGGCACCGTACTCGACGCGTCCCGGGGCCTTCCGGACCTCGCCGGAGTGCTGGCCTTGGCGGCGGAGGGCCGCGACGCCCTGGACGCCGTCGCCGACCCCCTCCCCCTGTGCTTCTTCAACCCTCTCCACGGCCGCGCCACCGACCGGCTCGACTGGCGCCTTCTCGGCCGCCGGGACTTCCTCCGGGTCGCGACATGTCCGGCCTGCGCTCAGGCCGTTCGCGAGCACCGAGCGCCGGAGGTGCTCACCGACACGACAAAGGACGGCCGCCGCGTCCCGTACTTCGAAGCCACACACAGTCTCTGGGCGACGACCGGGTACGGCTCACTGCTCTCGGGTGCGGACGATCGCTTGGCCCTCCGGGTCAGTCGGGGCGACTTCTCCCGCAGCCTCGGCTGTCGGTAGGCATGGCGGACTTACAAACGGTCCGCGCGTGAACGGGAAACGCTCGGGCTTCACGAACCGACCACGCCATCCCTCTCAGTCCGGATTGAGCACCTCTGTCATGTCTCACGGAAAACTTCGCTGTGGCGAAAAGCGGCGCCCCCCGGATAGCGTCGGGCGGCATGCAGCAGACCGCGCCGTCCGAACGGGCCGCCGAGGGTGAGAACATCTTCGGCCTGATCACACCCGAAGACTGGTATCGCATCCCGCTCCTCCCCCTGGAGCGCCGCGAAGCATCCGTGAGCGCCTTGATCAAAAGGCAGTTCGGCGGTGTGGACGATCAGCCGGTGCTGCGCCGCCAGGCGGAGGAGCAGCTTCTGGGCGCCGCTGAGGCGGGTGCCGATCAAGGTGGGGTGGTGCTCTACCTGTCATTTCTGGAGGCAGCCGGCATCCCGCTGTCCGCGTCATTGCTGATCTCCAGGCTCCACCAGCGGTTCGACAGCCTTGACGCCGTCGCGGCGCTGGCAGGCAAGGGCGAGACGGCTCCGGTACGCCTTCCGGCCGCCGGGCGGGCGGTACGCCGACGACGTACGGAGCGAACACGGGAAGCCAAGCGGCTCGGCAGCGAGTTCGAGGACACCATCGTGGAGTACTTCGTCCCCGTACCGGATCGGGACGAAGTACTCATGCTGACGTTCAGCACCCCGCTCGAGCCGATCGCAGACGCGATGGCGGAACTGTTCGACGCGGTCGCCGGTACTCTGCGCTGGCAGAAAAAGACTCAGGAACCACGGGGGCACCAGGGATGAGCGAGCGGCTCAGAGTCTCTACCGACGATCTGCACACGGCCGGAGTGGGACTGCGAACCGTGGCCACGGAGTTCGAGGGGCTCGACAAGCTTCTGGACTCCTACGACCGGCGAACGGTCGGGCACAAGCTGCTTCAGGAACGACTGCAGGAATTCTCCGACGGCTGGAACGACAACCGGGAGAAGATGATCGAGGAGATCAAGGGCCTGGGCGAGGTGGCCAAGACCGCCGGCGAGGCGTACACCGAGATCGACGACGAGCTGTACAAGGCGCTCGTCGGGAAGGACAAGAAGTGACTCGCCCCGCCGACCACCGCTGGGAGGTGCTGGGCGAGAGCGAAGACCCGGTGCCCGGCGACGTGTACGACCTCCAGGCACTCGCCAAGCGCTTCACCGCCACGGCGAAGACCATCTCGGACGCCGCCGCCGCACTACGCCGCCTCGGCGACCAGAAGAGCTGGGACTCCAAAGCGGGGCGGGAGTTCGCCGACAAGGCCGACGACACCGCGAAGACCGTGAGCAAGGCGCACGACCGCTACAAAGAGGCCGGCGCCGCCCTGAAGGAGTACCACACCGAACTCGAGACGATCCAGGACGAAGCGGATCGGCTGCTGGGGCAGGCGGAGACGAAGAGCGGCGATCTCACCACCGCGAAGTCCCAGGCCGACGGCCCGCCCAAGGACACCGACAAGGCCGGGCAGAAGAAACTCGACACCAAGGTGACGGATCTGCAGGGTGATCTGGAGGGGCTGCGCGGAAAGCTCTCCACACTCAAGAGCCGTCACAACACCGCGGGCAATGCGGCCGCCAAGCGCATCCACGAGATCACCGAGAGCGACGACCTCAACGACTCCTGGCTGGACGAGCTGCGCGACACCCTGAAAATCGTCGCCGACATCGCGGGAGCCGTCGCGGCCGTGTGCGGGCTGGTTGCACTCCTTGTCGGCTGGATCCCGATCATCGGTCAGGCGATCGCCGGCGTTCTGGGCACCATTGCACTGATCGCGACCGCCATTTCGCTCGTCTGTCACGTGCTCCTCGCCATCAACGGCGACGGATCGTGGGGAGACGTGGCCATGGACGTACTGGGGCTGGCGACCTTCGGCATCGGGCGTGTCTTCTCCGCCGGGGCCAAGCTCGCCGCCACAGCCGGCCGCAGCCGCGTCTGGGCCGCGGCGACCCAGTACGTACGCGGGTGGCATCCCGGTCTCAGCTCAGCGGCGCGACGCGCGATGGTCGTGGAAATGGTGGGAGCTCGAGCCGGAGCGACCGGGACCGCCGCGGCACCAAACGTCTCCCTGGGAGCCGCGTTCAGGGGCCTGCCCCGCTCCTTCGCCGACGACATCGGCACGATCCGGGGCAACTGGAGAGATCTGTTCAAGGTCGGTGACAACGTCTCCGCGGTCCGCAACGCATGGAACGCGGGTGGCACGCGCGGCGTCGCCAGCATGTACGCGGGGCCCGGGATGGTCGACGAGCTCTCCCGCATCAAGAACATCGACGCCGCGGATCTGAGCTTCATCGGCACACCTGACGCCTTCAAGCAGGCCATGCAGTACAACTCCTGGGCCCTTGGGGCGACCGGTACGGGGGCCACCTCGGACACCAAGAGCTTCGTCGGGCTCTTCGGTAACGAGGACATCGACGTGACCGGCCCCGACGCCTCACTGGCCGGAAGGTAGCCTCCGATGCACATCCCGAACACCGCGGTGACGGACTGGCACGAGTGCCGTGTCACTCTGCCCGCCCCGCACAACTGGCTCGTCCTCGACCTCACCGCCCGGCAACCCGAGGCGTGGGCTCGGTCCATGGCCGACGAGCACTTCACAGCCGACGTACCTGTCGAATGGCGCGAGGCGTTCGCCGAGGACGTGCTCTGGTACTGGGCCGCCGCCGCACGGCAGAAGGCACTCTGCGCCGCTCTTCTCACCCCACAGGACGGCGGCGTCGCCGCGTTCTACTCCGTGCGGGAACTGAGCGTTCCACCTCAGTCGCTGCGGCTGGACGCACTGCGGGTCGAGGCCGAGTTGGCCGAGGGGCCGTACTTCCAGCCGCCGGACATCACGGAAGTCGAGCTTCCACTGGGAGCCGCGCTCCGAGTGCATCGCCTGGAACTCACGGATCCCGACGCCGACAGCGGCTCGGTGCTGGAAGGCGTGGCCCACTACGTCCTGCCCCGGGAGCATCCCACCGCGCTGGAGTGCCGGCTCCTGTGGGGAGCCCTGGGTCTCGGTGAGGAACTGGGGAAGATCGCCGACGAGTTGGCGACCTCAGTCCGACTTGTCTGAACTACCCCGATCACGAGAGGTGCCGAGCAGTCCTCCCACGCCCCCCAGCCCGAACCGTTCCCATGGGACGAGTGCCAGCGGCAGCCAGCTGAAGCCGACGACGAAGACACTGACCAGGGTGGTGATCCCCTCGGACAGAAGCCAGCCGAGCTGGGCGGCTACGAGGGAGACGACCAGCAGGTATACGCCGAGGACGAGTGCGCCGAGCACCTTGAGCAGGGCTTCACCGAGCGGCATCCTGGGCTTTTCCTCAGTCCCGCGGACCGCCGCGAGCAGGATCAGCGGCACCATGAGCCCAGCCAGACCACCCGCACCGATGCCTCCGACCGCCACCGCGTTGCGTCCGTCGTCGGGGACCGCCGACGACAGGAACGAGTCATCCGCCAGGCCGAGGCTCAGGGAAACGCCCGCATAGCCCCCGAGCGTCATGGTGGCCAGAACGATCAGCAGCCCGGCGCCGAAGGCAATGTTCCCCGCGAGCGAGCGCCCAGGACTCTCCGCCCGGGGCTTCCCGGCCCCTGATCCAACAGACATGGACTCTCCCATTCCTCGCCAGGTCCGGATGAGGATAACCGGCCCCGTCGGCCAGGAGCAGAACCGATCCTCATGAGGCCGGCGGGCCGCACTCCTCACCCCCGACGACCAGGCGCTGACGCCGACTGCCGTCGAGGGCGCGAGGAGATATGTACACGCGGTCAGCCTAGTGCTGTGATCGCGTAGGTTCGCCGGGCTGACGGTTGGAGCTGGCTGTCCAACACCGCGAGCCCATCCGCATCAAGAAAGTAGGGCATCCGCTGGGGCGGACGCCTACTCGCCACCGCAGCCCGACCAAGCCGGCGAACTAACCCGGCCGCAGCGCACCTTAGTCCCACTGCGAACGGGGCAGTTCAGGCGAAGGATGGCTCAGGAGGCGGACGGCTTGATCTCTCCCGCGAAGATGATGACCTGGTCGATGAGACTCCGCCGCAGATGGACGACGTCCGTTCCCGCCAGGCGGGGGCCTCCATCCGGCGTGGTGAAGACCCACTGGTACCGGGCCCACTCGTCCGGCATGTCCACCGCCGAGCAGCGCACCATCGTGCCGGTCCCCGCCGGGTGACGCCGGATGTCCAGCACGAACCGTTCGACCGCCTCGATCCCCTCACTGCGTCCCAACGGTCCCCAGAAAATGACATCCGAGGTCAGGGCCTGGGAAAGCAGCCCAGTCACATAGCTGTCGTTCGCGGCGTTGAACGCGGAGATGAACGTGTCGATCGCGGACTGCGCGGTCTCTTCATGCATACACCACTAATACCAGGCCATTGTCAGCTCTCAGCAGGGTTCGTCCTGCGAGCCGTCTCCCGGCCACGGTGGACCATCCCGGTCACAGCACTGGCGACAAGCAGGCCGGCAACCGAGGCCAAGGTTCAAGGCGATACGCGATCGTTCAACGCCGCGCCGCCGCCCGGCTCTTGCCCTTTCCCTTCTTGCGCAGCTTCCGCAGGCGTTCACGTTCCTGCGCGCCGCGCTCCTCGGCTCGGGCGTTGCTCGCGCGGTAGACGAGCCAGCCCACGAGGGCTGCCGCGACGGCGTAGGCGATGAGTGAACTCCCTGTGCCGGGGATGTACGCACAACCCTCCTTGTAGGAACGGCAGTTCTTGCCAGGAAGGGAACCCACCACGTAGCTGAAGGACGCCAACGCCGCACCCCAGCAACCGGCGATCACGACGCAACGCGCCGCCCGTGGCAGCCGTGCCTCCCGACGCGGGGGAGCAGTCATAAGAAGACGGTGTCCGTAGAAGACCCCAAAGACCGAGACCAGACCGCAGAGGGCCCCAAAGGCCCACGGACCACCGGGCCAGTCCAACACGAAGGGTGCCGTCTCCCGTACGAACGCCTTCCAGGCACCCAGGACCAGCAGAAGAACAGCCCCGGTGACCACCAGAGCGATCACCACTCCGGCGATCCCGAATCCGTCCCGCAGCCGGAAGCCACCGCTCGGCTTCTCCGTCATCAACTCAGCCCCAATGCAGTGTCTCTGCCACCGTGTCGAACAACGCCACCATCTGGTCCGCCAGAGGGTCCACCGGCGTGGAGAAGTTCAGCATCAGCCAGCGAGTGGTGACCGGGATCGGTACGTAGTAGGTGAGGCTCGTCGTCGGGAGCGTATTGCCCATCTGAGAATCAGGGTCTGGAGCTTCCCGGCGGCGCTGGCGTACTGCCTTGCCTGCCACCGCCAGCTCTACGACGCCCACTTCGCTGTCGTTGGCCTCCTGGTCGGCCAAGTGCTCCGCCAGCTCCTCGGCGTCCGAGCACTCGGGCCACTCATCGGGGGCCGGAACACTGATCAGCAGCGACGACGCCAGCGGCACGGGACCGATGGTGAGCGTGGAGAGATACAGCTCGGTGCCACCGACCTTGTACGCGTCTTTCGCCTTCTTCTGCAGGTCTCGCATGAACTGCTTCTTGAGGTGCGGAGCGTTGTCGATGCCACGGAACTGCAGATCGGCAAGGGCCTCGATGCACCGATCGCGCTCTTCGGGATTCAGCGACAACTGAAACCAACCGTCCGGCACAATCACGTTGTAGTCCTGCGGCGGCGAACTAAATTCGCTGGCTGTCTTCACGCTGATGTCACTCCAGAGGGCCTGACACGATCTCTTGACCGTTGGCATCGAGCGGCACGTTCCTCATCGTGGCCACCAACCCATCGGTTACTTGCGCGAGTTCATCCGTCCGTTGAATATCCTGCCAATTCGCGGTAATCACGATGAGTTGCTCGATATTCGGCGGGAAAACAGCATACTTAATGAACTCGTTAAGTCGGCTCCCGAATCCGAACATGCGCTTGGCCTTCGCCATCGCTTGAATCCGGACAGCAGGGCCGGCGGGAATATCCAGATACGAAATGTCCGGCTCACTGGCAACGACGGTGTTATCCGGACCTGATCGAACAAGCAATGGCTGCACCTCTTCGCGTGAAGGTCGGGGCGCACCGTCTTCGCCGTAGGAATCAACCACGAGATTGATCAGGCTGACACCGTCCCTTCCGTAGTAAGAAGCAGCAAGGATCGGATCGTCGCTGTTGAGATCCATTGCCCGATCGATCAGATCGTTCATGAGGCCGCGTTTACTGACCTGCAGCTCAAGTGGATTGAACTCGTCGAGCGCCGAACCAGCCAAACCAGTCGCCTCGGCTTTCGACCCGCCTTGCAGTGTCAGATCCACCCACCCTGCCTGCAGATCGAAGCGGCACGCAAAGCCGTCAACACCCGGGGGCAAGCCTCCTGAGGTCGTCATTCATCTTTCCCTTCATTCCAGAAGCGGGTTGAGGTTGCTGTCCAGAGCCATTCCACCGGCTGTCACGCCGGCGCCGGCAAGAGAGATCCCGGTAGCCGTCCGGGAGATTCTATTGACCGCCTCCGAGCTGTTCAGGCCTTGCGTGGTGAACTTAATGTCCTTGAGCTGCGATGCGACACCCGCATCTGCCGCAGAAACGGACCTCCCGACGCCGAGCGCGGCGTTACCGTCGCCTCGTGTCACTACCGTTCGCCAAGCATCACCATAACTCCCGCGGCTTCCCAACGTCCTGAGATTATCCCCCCACGCTCCACCCGAGAAGGGCTCCGTGAACGGCTCTTTCAGTGATTTCCAGCCGTCACCCTTCTCCAGCTTGGCGTTCTGTAGTCTCCCCTTCAACGACTTGACAAACTCCCCTCGCTGCCACTTGATCGGACCGGCAGCAAGCTTGTTCATCTTCTTGACGCTTCGCCCATACTCCTTTGACGTGGCCGACCCCGTGACCTTCCCCAAACGACCAAGCGCGGTCTTCGCATACTTCCCCGCCATCTTGGAAAAGGCTTTTCCCACTCCCATCATAAGAAATCCAACAACAGACATTCCGAGATCCATCCAGCCCTTGTCGCCTCGCGCGAACTGGATGATAGTAGCCAGAGTGCTGACCAAGGTAAGGAGCATGGCCATGCTGCCAAGGACCCCAGCCAGGGCCTGACCGATGATGGGAATCCAACCAACTAGGAGTGATGCGACACCGAGCCACGTGGCAATTCTTCCTGTCCACGTCCCAATTTCATCGACCCAGTGATCGAATTTATCCCAGAAGCCATCCTTAAGCGAATCATTGCTGATTACGTCATCAATACTCTCACGCGCCCGCTTCGCGGCTTCATTTCGAATCCGCTCCGCCTCACTGATCTTCGCCCTGGCCGCTTGGATCTCATCTCCAGCAGCGTCCCGCTTCTCCTCAATCTTCTTCTTATCGTCCTTCTGTTTCTCCGTCAGCCCATCCAGGCTCCGTTGAGCCGCCCCCTTTCTCTCATCAGCCACCTTGGCTTCCTTGAGTGCGCCGTCCGCAATCTCCTGCGCACGATTCAAGTCGGAGGCATAATTCTTCGGCCTGGCATGCAGCTTGTCCTGATAACTCCCACCTACCTCAGTCACCTCGACACCGATGGCATCAGCAGCCGTGTCGTATCGCTTGAAGGCGGCTTCGAGCTTCTTGACGTTGCCTTTCGCCTTCTCTCGGAACTCCTTGCCGGCCTCGCTGTCCCACGCCTCAACCTCGGCAACCGCCTTGAGGTTTCGGATCTGACGCCCCAACTCCTCAGCCGTTTTACGCAGTTGCCGCCCCAAGGCCGCCATCTGGTCCGGATCGCCTGGAACAGGGTCACGATCCGCTACGGGATGCCAGTCACGCGGCCGTCCCCCCATGACTACTTCCCCCTCTTTGAGGCCTTGGGGTCCTGGGCTCCCCGAATAGCCTCGGCCAGCTGGTGATCGATTTCCTCGTACGCCTTTGCGGCCGCTTTGGCGATCTTGGCCAAAGTTTCGATCTCGGCCGTCAGCTCCTCGCGCTTGATCTCCCAGTTATCAGCGAAGTCCTCGAACTTTTCGGCAAGATCACTGTGTCCGAAGTCGTCGCCGTACTTCTGCGTGAGCTTGTCCAGCCCATCAAACGCCTTCTTCACGTTACTGAGGCCGGTGCCCATCCCCTTGATCACGTCAAGATCGAGCCGCGTGTGATCGCTTTTGCCGCCCATAGCGCCCCCGTTGCACCGGATCCACCCGAAACAGCCCGATGCGGTGAGGCATCAAGCACCCCACCGCACCAGACCACATCATCACCGAGCAGCCCCAGCCACCCGAAAGACCAACCTCAGCCCTTGACACCCTTGGCCAGCTCCGCGTCCAGGTCCTCGTACGCCTTCGCGGCGCTCGTGAGGAACTTGGACATGCCGGTCAGGCCCTCGATCGTGTCCTTCGCGCCCTTCTTGAACTCCGTGAAGGCGTCCTCGAAGGCCTGCGAGCCCTTGCGGGTGGTGTAGCCGTCCTTGACGAGGCCCTGGATGTAGCGCTCAAGGGCGTCGAGCTTCTCGTCGATCTTGTCCTTGGCGTCGGTCAGCTTGGTAGCCGCCTTGTTCATCTCGTCATAAGTGATATCTGCGTCTTTGCCGCCGGCCATGTGGCGTCCTCCGTAACAACTCGACTTGCCGCAGGGCCAACCCCCGTGGCTCCCGTTGCGGATGATGCGATCGTCCGCTGGGCCAGCAGCTTACGCAGGACGCTTGCAGCAGCACACCCCGGATCCTTCATGAGCCTCCAGGGAACCAGCACACACGCCGTTGCCTGTGGGAAGGGTGGAGCGGATATCGTCACTGGGCAGCATGAGAGCAGTCAGCCAGCAGCCAGTTAGCAGTCAATCAAGCAGTTCAGTGGTCACTGTGGTTCGCGGTCCGTCGGGGGCTCAGCGGGCCCAGGGGTTTCGGGGAGGACGATCGTGCGCCTGACTCTGACCGTTGTCGATCCGCTCGGCGGTGCCAACGCCGACGTGGTGCTCGACGCGGATCCCGAGTCCTCGATGGGGGACATCGCAAAAGAGCTGGCCGCGCACGTCGGTTACAGCGGTGGGGCGCAGATCATCCCCATAGGCCAGCACGGACAGCAGGCGGCGGGTGGCGGTGC
Organism: Streptomyces sp. NPDC050704; assembly: GCF_040654355.1. Taxonomy (NCBI): domain Bacteria; kingdom Bacillati; phylum Actinomycetota; class Actinomycetes; order Kitasatosporales; family Streptomycetaceae; genus Streptomyces; species Streptomyces sp. NPDC050704. The sequence goes on from NZ_JBFAHW010000004.1 coordinate 95,554, forward strand.
GCCCCTCGCCTATGTCGACGGCTATCCCGTCGATCCCGGTGCCACCATCGGGACCTCGCCGCTGCGCGAGGGTGCCGTCGTCAGCCTGCACGACCCGGCCGGCTGCCTGCCGGGCGAGCCCACCGGTCTGGTCGAGCTGCGCGTCACGAGCGGGCCCGCCGCGGGCGCCGTGCACCGGCTCGGCATCGGGCGGTACGACATCGGCAGCGGGCCCGCCTCGTACATCCGTATCGACGATCCGGAACTCGCGGCGCGCGCACTGACGTTGTCAGTTGCAACGGACGGAACCTGTCAGGTCGCCATACACGGGGATGACAAGGACGGTACGGACGACAAGGGCGACAAGGGCGACAAGGGCAAGAAAGGCGTCACGCTCGACGGTGAGCCTATCGAGGGGAAGGACTGGCCCCTCGGCGCCCAGATCGCCGTCGGCAACACCCTGCTCGAGCTCGACCGCTACTCCCCTCCCAATGCCGCACTCAAGTGGTCCGAGGACGGTGCCGGGCTCGACTACAACCGGCCGCCCCGGTTGCAGCCCCCGGAGCGCCAGACCCGGTTCAAGCTGCCGGCCCCGCCCCGCGACTTCGAGGCCCGGCCGCTGCCCTGGCTGATGGCGCTGACCCCACTGGTGGGTGCGGTGATTGCAGTGCTCATCTTCAACCGCTGGTACTACCTGATCATGGCGGGCCTGAGCCCGCTGATCCTCTTCGGCAACTACTTCATGGACAAGAAGCACGGGCGCAAGTCCCATGCGAAGCTGGTCAAGGAGTACAAGGAGCACAAGGAGCGGATCGAGAAGGACGCGCAGGATGCGCTGGTGGCCGAGCGGGTCGATCGGCGGCAGGCCGTTCCCGATCCCGCCACCGTGCTTTCCATGAGCACCGGGCCCCGTACGCGGCTGTGGGAGCGGCGGCGTACCGACCCCGACCATCTGCTGCTGCGGGTGGGGACCGGGCAGTTGCCTTCCGAGGTCGTACTCGACGACCCGGAGCAGGACGATCACAAGCGCGAGGTCACCTGGAAGATCGAGGACGCCCCGGTGGCGCTGCCGCTGCCCGAGCGCGGGGTCGTCGGCATCGCGGGCCCGGGCGATTCCGCGCAGGCGATCGGCCGGTGGATCGTCTCGCAGGCCGCGGTCCTGCACAGCCCGCTGGACGTGCAGTTCTACGTCCTCACCGAGAACAGCGCCCAGAGCAGTTGGGACTGGGTCCGGTGGCTGCCGCACTCGCGGCCGTCCGGCGCCCAGGACACCAACGTCCTGATCGGCATGGACGCCGAGACCGTCGGCGCCCGCATCGGCGAGCTGACCCAGCTCCTCGACGCCCGCCAGAAGGCGGCCAGGGACAACGGCCGCCAGGCCAGCTTCACCGACCCGGACATCGTCGTCATCTGGGACGGTTCGCGGCGGCTGCGCTCCATGCCCGGTGTCGTACGGCTGCTGCGGGAGGGTCCCGGCGTCAGCATGTACGCGATCTGCCTCGACGAGGAGGAACGGTTCCTGCCCGGCGAGTGCCAGGCCGTCGTCGTCGCCGAGCCGAAGCCGGAGGAGCAGCACAGCCCTCAGACCAACGCCGCCGGCGGCGCGCAGGCCGGTCGCGGATACCAGGCCGGCTCCAACGGATTCCCCTCCTTCCAGGCCTGGCACACCAACGAAACCGACGACCAGCAGGACGGCTCGCGGAAACCGCTCGAACTGCGGCTGCGCGTCGAGCAGACGGGCAAGGCCCGGGTCAAGAACGTACGACCGGACTTCGTGTCGCCGGCCTGGTGCGCCCGCCTCTCCCGCTCCCTCTCGCCCCTCCGCGACATCAGCGGCGAGAGCGAGGACTCGGCGCTGCCGGGCTCCAGTCGGCTGCTCGACGTGCTGCAGCTCGAGCCGCCGACCAGTGACGCGATCACCGCGCGCTGGCGGATGGGCGGGCAGTCGACGATGGCGGTCATCGGTGAGTCGTACGACGGCGCCTTCGGCATCGACCTGCGGCGGGACGGGCCGCACGGTCTGATCGCCGGTACGACCGGTTCCGGTAAGTCGGAGCTGCTGCAGACCATCGTGGCCGCGCTGGCCGTGGCCAACACTCCGGAGAACATGACGTTCGTCCTCGTCGACTACAAGGGCGGCTCGGCGTTCAAGGACTGTGTGAAGCTGCCGCACACCGTCGGCATGGTCACCGACCTCGACGCGCACCTCGTCGAGCGGGCCCTGGAGTCGCTGGGCGCGGAGCTGAAGCGGCGCGAGCACATCCTCGCCGACGCCGACGCGAAGGACATCGAGGACTACCAGGACCTGGTGCGCAGGGACCCCTCGCACCCGCCCGTGCCCCGACTCCTCATCGTCATCGACGAGTTCGCCTCGATGGTGCGCGACCTGCCCGACTTCGTCGCGGGACTGGTCAACATCGCCCAGCGAGGCCGTTCGCTCGGCATCCACCTGCTCCTCGCCACCCAGCGGCCGAGCGGTGTCGTGTCCCCCGAGATCCGCGCCAACACCAACCTCCGTATCGCGCTGCGTGTGACGGACGGCGGCGAGTCCAGCGACGTCATCGACTCGCCGGAGGCCGGGCACATCTCCAAGAGCACGCCCGGTCGCGCGTACGTCCGGCTGGGGCATGCCTCGCTCGTGCCGTTCCAGTCGGGGCGGGTGGGTGGACGGCGGCCGGGTGCCGCCGATCCGCAACTGCTCGCGCCCTGGGCCGGGCCGCTGGCCTGGGGCGACCTGGGCCGGGCCGCGCTCGTCAAGCCCAAGGCCGAGTCGCGCGAGGAGGAGGAGATCACCGACCTGAAGGTGCTCGTGGACGCGGTCCGGGACGCCAACCGCTCGCTCGGCATCCCCGCCCAGCACAGCCCGTGGCTGCCCGCGCTCTCCGAGACGCTGCTGCTGGACGAGGTCGAGGTGCCGGCGGCCGCGGCCCTGGCGCCGGGCAAGCTGCCTCCGGCCCCGTTCGGTGTCGAGGACATCCCCGCCGACCAGGCGCGACGCCCGGTCGTCGTCGACTTCTCCTCCTTCGGGCATCTCATCGTGGGCGGTGCGCCGCGCAGCGGCCGTTCGCAGGTCCTGCGGACTCTCGCCGGTTCCCTCGCGCGCACCAACTCCGCGGCGGACGTGCACATCTACGGCATCGACTGCGGCAACGGCGCGCTCAACGCCCTGACCCGGCTGCCGCACTGCGGTGCCGTCGTCGCCCGTAACCAGACGGAGCGGGCGGTACGACTGGTCACCCGCCTCAAGGGCGAGTTGACGCGTCGTCAGGACCTGTTGTCCGACAAGGGGTTCGCAGACATCGGCGAGCAGCGCGCGTCCGTGGCCGAGGACGAGCGGCTGCCCCACATCGTCGTACTCCTCGACCGGTGGGAGGGCTGGCTGCCGACGCTCGGCGAGTACAACCACGGTGAGCTGACGGACGAGTTGCAGACGATGATGCGCGAGGGCGCGAGTGTCGGCATCCACCTCGTCGTCACCGGCGACCGGCAGGTGCTGCTCGGCCGGATGGCCTCGCTCACCGAGGAGAAGTACGGCCTGCGGCTCGCCGACCGCTCCGACTTCACCATGCTGGGCATCCAGGCGCGCAAGGTGCCGGAGGAGATCCCGCCCGGGCGCGGCTTCAAGAACGAGTCGGCGATCGAGACGCAGTTCGCACTGCTCTCCGACGACGTGACCGGTCAGGGGCAGGCCGCGGCGCTCGCCGCGATCGGTGAGGCGGCCGCGGCCCGCGACGCCGAAGTCCCGCGCGCGCGGCGGCCGTTCCGGGTGGACGTACTACCCTCGCGCATCGGTTTCGCGGAGGCCTGGGAGATGCGGGACTCCGCGGTCGCCCAGTCCAAGCTGTGGGCCCTGGCCGGTATCGGCGGCGACGACATCATGGCCTTCGGCCCCGACCTCTCGCAGGGCGTGCCGACGTTCGTCGTCGCGGGTCCGGCCAAGTCGGGCCGCAGCACGGCCCTGTTGAACCTGGCGCGTTCGTACCTCCTCCAGGGCGTACGTCTCGTCATCGCGGCCCCGCGCCCGTCGCCGCTGCGCGAACTCGACGGCCAGGACGGTGTGTTGAAGGTCTTCACCGACGACGACATCGAGAGCGACGACTTCAACGAGGCCATCGAGTCGGCGTCCCCGGAGGAGCCGATCGTCGTCATCGTCGACGACGGCGAGGTCCTGGAGGACTGCGACTGCGAGCGCGAGCTGAAGCGCCTCGTCCAGCGCGGCGCCGACCGCGGCCTCGCACTGGTCATCGGCGGCGACGAGGAAGAGGTCTGCAGCGGCTTCTCGGGCTGGCAGGTCGAGGCGAAGAAGGGCCGCCGCGGCATCCTGCTCTCCCCGCAGGACTCCGGCGCGGGCGAGCTGATCGGCATCCGTACGACCCGCAGCATGGTCGGCGGCCCGGTCACGCCCGGCAAGGGCATGCTGCACCTGGGGAGTGGCGAGCCGGTCACGGTGACCGTACCGATCTGACGTCTCCGAGATCTCAGACGAGCCCAACCCTCCCGCCCGGCCCGCTACTTGATCCGCGACATCCGAGCCACCGGATTCCCCGCGTCCGCGTTGTCCGTGTCGTAGCGCAGGTCGTCGCCGACGGGGGTCAGCCGCACCTCGTGCCGGCCTTTCGTGCACTCCGACGTGGTGGACGGCTTGGACACGCTGGTGGCGACGAGTTGCTTCGGGGTGACCTTTTTGAGGATGAGTACGGTGTCGCAGGTGCCGCCGATGAGGTCGGTCTGGCGGAACGTGCCGAACTGGTCGCCCACACCGGCCTGGCCGACCGTGACGCGGAACGTGCCCAGGGGCAGGGCGCCGTTGAGGGCGAGGGCGTCGCCCTCCCAGGTGCCGAGGTAGGACTTGGGGATGGTGGAGGAGCCGCTCGCCCCGTCGGAAGCGGAAGCGGAAGCAGAGGCCGTCGCGCTGGGCGCGGGCGGTGGGGCGGCGCCCGTGTCGCTGCTGTCTCCGCTGTCGGCGCTGTCCTGCGATCCGTTGCCCGGCAGCAGGTCGAACACGAACGTCGAGCCGATCGTCACCGCCGCCAGCGCTCCCGCGACCGCCAACGCCACTGTGCAACTCAGCTTCCGTCCACGGCCGTTGGCCGCAGGCGTGGAGGTCGCGGCCACGCTGACGGACACCTTGCCCGCGGGAGAGGGCGCCGGGGTCGACGCCGGAGCCGTGGCCGGGCGAGCGGCGTCGTGCGGCTCCGGGACGTATGTCGGTGTGGCCGATACCCCGTTCGCCCGGTTCGCCCGGTTCGCGTACGACGGGTCCGGAGGGCCGAAGACCCCCGCCGGAGCCCCGGCCGGTGCGGCCGTTCCGTTGGTGGACGCGGCGTCCGCCGCGTCCACCGAGGGGCTGCTGAACCCCACCACTCCCGACGGTGCCGGCTCCCCCGCCTCAAGGTTCAGCAGCTGTACGGCACTTCGGCTCACCTGTTCCACCAGCGGGCCCGGCAGCCAGCCGGCCGTCACCAGTTGTGCCGCGCCCTGCGGTGCGAGGCGGGCGGCGAGGGAGGCGGTGGAGGGGCGGCCGGCCGGGTCCTTCGAGAGGCATTCGGCCACCACCTCTCTCAACTCGCCTGCCAGGGAGCCGAGTTCGGGCTCCTCGTGCACCACCTTGTAGAGGAGCGCGGCCGAGGAGTCGCCGGGGAAGGGGGACGAACCCGTGGCCGCGTACGCCAGTACCGCGCCCAGCGAGAAGACGTCGGCCTCTCCCGTGACCCCCTTGCCGAGGATCTGCTCCGGCGACATGTAGCCGGGCGAGCCGACGGAGACCCCCGTCGAGGTCAGGGACGCCGTGCCGTCCGTCGCCCGTGCGATGCCGAAGTCGATGAGGAGGGGGCCGTCGAGGGTGAGCAGCACGTTCGACGGCTTCACGTCACGGTGGACGAGGTCCAGCGCGTGCACCGCCGACAGCGCTTCCGCGAGGCCCGCGCCGAGGACGCGTACGGAGTGTTCCGGGAGGGGGCCGTAGTCGGCGACCGCGGCGGTCAGGGAGGGGCCGGCGGCGTACGCCGTGGCCACCCACGGCACCTGCGCGCCCGGGTCGGCGTCCAGCACCGGCGCGGTGTACGCGCCGCCCACCCGGCGGGCCGCCTCCACCTCGCGGCGGAACCGGGCGCGGAACTCCTCGTCGAGCGCGAAGTGCGGGTGCACGATCTTGACCGCGACCGTCCGGCCGCCCGCACTGCGGCCCAGATAGACGCGGCCCATGCCGCCCGCGCCGAGCCGGCCGAGCAGCCGGTAGGGCCCCACGACGGTGGGTTCGCCGACTTCGAGCGGTTTCATGGCGTCCGCACCTCCCCCGTATCCCGCGTACCGATGTCCCCGGATCCGCGTATCCCCGTACGCGCCGCACTGCCCAGCACTCGCTCCGCACGCACTGCACGGCACTGCCCAGCAGAGTAGTGCCGTACGCCCTCGGCGGCCCTCGCCAATCCCGCGCGGCCCCTCCATTACCGGAGGAAATACCGAACCGCGTTCAGCCCGGCCGCCTCCTTCCCGGAATGCCCGGGAATTCACAGAGACGTCCATTTCGCTAACTTTGCTAAGTTCGCCGAGTTCGCCGAGTTCGCCGTACTCATCGACCTCGCCGAGTTCATCGACCTCGACAAGCGGAATTCGCCGCGCGCGTTCCCTTCCGCCCCACCGTCACCACCGCCCCTTATGGCTCCAGCAGATCCACCTTCACATCCGCCGGAAAGCCGGTCGTCGGTCCCACTCGCCGCGCGAACTCCGTGACCGCTTCCAGCTGCGGCCCGCCGAAGCGGAAGTCGAGCGTCGTGAAGTAGCGCTCCAGGACCGTCTCGTCGAAGGCCTCCCAGCGGGCCGCCTGCTCGGCGACCTTGCCGACCTCCTCCAGCGAGAGGTCGCGGGAGGCGAGGAAGGCCTCGTGGACCTTGCGGGTGACGACCGGCTCGCGCTCCAGGTAGTCACGGCGGGCCGCCCAGACCGCGAAGACGAACGGCAGGCCCGTCCACTCCTTCCACAGGGTGCCCAGGTCGTGCACGGCGAGGCCGTAGCGCGGTCCGTCGAGCAGGTTGGCGCGCAGGGCCGCGTCGCCGATCAGCACCGCCGCGTCGGCCTCCCGCATCATCAGGCCGAGGTCGGGCGGGCAGGTGTAGTAGGACGGCTGGACGCCGAAACGCTCGGAGAGCAGCAGCTGGGCCAGGCGTACGGACGTACGCGAGGTGGAGCCGAGGGCGACCCTGGCGCCGTCCAGCTCGTCGAGCGGGACCTGCGAGACGAGTACGCAGGACATCACCGGGCCGTCGCAGCCGACCGCGATGTCGGGGAAGGCGACCAGCTCGTCCGCGTGCCTGAGGAACTCGACGAGCGTGATGGGCCCGATGTCGAGGTCGCCCCGCACCAGCTGTTCGCTGAGCTTCTCCGGGGTGTCCTTGGTGAGCTCGAAGTCGAGGAGCGTGCCTGTTCTCGCGAGGCCCCAGTAGAGGGGCAGGCAGTTCAGGAACTGGATGTGGCCGACGCGCGGCCGGGAGCGGCGGGCGTCGGGACGCCCCTCGGGAGACTCGGGAGAATTGTCCACATCGCGAGGCTAGCGCCCATGCGGTACGGTGCAGGCTTCAGGGTCCCGGAGTGGTTTCGGAAACCATCTCGACCTCTTGTGTCAACCCCTTTGACACCTCGCGACTTCGCCGCAACATCACTTCGTCAACCCATCTGACGACCCCATCAAACTTCCGGGTGACGTGATCTTGCCCTCTATTGCATTCGGCTGCCTGCGTGCTAGGCTCGCCGCAAGTTGCAGTTTGGTTTCCCTTGCAGTACAGAGCCTGCGGAGCATGTGACCGCGGGCTCTCGTCGTTTTCAGACGAATGCAGTTGTTTAGACAATCGCAGGTTCTGGAGCAGGGCAACCCTTTGGGCCCAAGGAGGGCTTATGGCTACCGGAACCGTGAAGTGGTTCAACGCCGAAAAGGGCTTTGGTTTCATCGCCCAGGAAGGCGGCGGCCCGGACGTCTTCGTCCACTACTCCGCGATCAATGCGAGCGGTTTCCGCTCTCTCGAAGAGAACCAGGCGGTTACGTTCGACGTGACCCAGGGTCCGAAGGGCCCGCAGGCGGAGAACGTCACCCCTGTCTGAGCCTTCGGCTTCATGAGCCCAAGCTCTAGCTCTGATCCGGATGCTCTGGTCCGGACCTGATCGCAGTACCCAAGGAGCCCCGACACCGTCAGGTGCCGGGGCTCCTGCCTTTGAGCAGCCCCTGCGCTCTCTCGTACTCCGCTGTGCTCCCCTGCGCTGTGGTCAGCGGGCCCGGGTCGCGGTGTCGTGGGCGGCCGCGGGCCGGTGGGGCCGACCGTGCCCGCTCGGCGGAGCCGCACGATGACACAGCCCCGCGCCTCTTCGGGGGCGCCGCCGAAGGGGCGCTCCCCCTCAGACGTGCTGCATGACCAGGACGAACGTCGTTCCCGGTGCCAGCGCCTCGTATCGGTGCGGTACGTCGCCCCGGTACGCCATGTAGTCGCCGGGGCCCAGCTCGACCGCCTCCCCGCGCGGGCCCGCCGACAGCCGTCCTGTGCTGACGACCAGGTGTTCGACCGATCCCGGGATGTGCGGGTCCGACTCGCGCGCGGCGCCCGGCTCCATCCGTAGGTGGTAGATGTCCCGCCGCGCGCCCGGCGGGCTGGCGGACAGCAGCGTCGCCGCGTAACTCGCCTGTTCGGAGTGGACGGTGGGCCCCTCGCCCGCGCGGATCACCTGGACCGCCGGGGCGGGTGGCTCGACGAGCGCGCTGAACGGTACGCCGAGGGCGACGCCCAGCGCCCACAGCGTCTCCAGGCTCGGGTTGCCGCTCGCCGCTTCCAGCTGGGAGAGCGTGGACTTCGCGATGCCGGCGCGTTTGGCCAGCTCGGAGAGGGAGAGGCCGACGCGGCCGCGTTCGCGCCGCAGGGAGGCGGCGATCCAGTCGAGAGGGAGGCGGGAGGGAGGCGTGGGCTCGGTCACGGTTCGTTCGCTCCAGAAGTACGATCGTTCGCCTTGACGAACATGACGACTCTTGTCCATTGTAGAGAACATGCGTTCGCCACTCCGAACATCTTCGGTCGACTCAGAGCTGCTGCGGGACGTCTCCCTCGTCTGTCTGGCCAGCGGTGTCGTCGGCGTCTCCTTCGGCGCGATCGCCGTCGCGGGCGGCCTGCCCGTATGGGTTCCGGTGCTGATGTCGCTGGTGGTCTACGCGGGCTCCGCCCAGTTCAGCGCGGTGGGGATACTGCTGGCCGGGGGCGGTCCGTTCGCCGCGGCGGCGACCGGACTGCTGCTCAACACACGGACGGCGGCCTTCAGCCTCGCGGTGGCGGACGTACTGGGCCCGGGCCGCGTCACCCGCTTCCTGGGCGCGCACCTGGTGACCGACGAGACGGTGGCCTTCGCGCTCGCCCAGCCGGATCCGGCGCGGCGCCGGGCCGCCTTCTGGCTCTCGGGGCTCAGCCTGTTCGCCGTGTGGAACGTCTGCGTGCTGGGCGGGGCGCTCGCCGGAACCGCGCTGGGCGACACCGGCAGGTACGGACTCGACGCCGCCTTCCCCGCGGTGCTGGCGGCCCTGGTCCTGCCCGCGCTGCGGAAGGACGGGGGCGTACGGCGGGCCGCGGTGCTCGGGGCCGTGGTGGCGCTGACCGTGACGCCGGTCGTACCGGCGGGGGTGCCGGTGCTCCTGGCGCTCACCGGGCTGTGTGTCCTCGCCCTCTCCAGGAGGCCGGTGTGAGCGCGACGGTCGCCGCGATCCTGGCGCTGGCCGTGGGCACGTACGCGTTCCGGCTGGTGGGACCGGTGCTGCACGGGAGGGTCGAACTGACCGCCCGTGTCCAGGAGTTGCTCGCGGCGGGGGCCGTGGTGCTCCTCGTCGCCCTGCTCGCCACGGGCGCGCTGACCGAGGGCGGCGGTTTCGCGGGGTGGGCCCGTCCCATGGGCGTACTGGTGGGCGGCATGCTCGCCTGGCGGCGGGCGCCGTTCCTGGTCGTCGTACTCGCGGCCGCGGCGACCACGGCGGGACTACGGGCGGCCGGGCTGGCCTGAGCCGGCGACGGCCGTGAGGACGGGCTGGTAGAAGCCGGTGTCCTCCGGGGTGTGCCAGGCGGGTTCCGTGAAACCCGCGGCGGTCGCGAAGCCGCTCAACTGCTGTCGGGTGAGGGCCCAGTAGGTGGTGCGCCGCACCCGTACGTCCCAGGCCTCGCCCTCCCCTGCCCCCTCGGCCCCCTCGGCTCCCGTCGGTACGAGCTGGAAGTGCTCCAAGTCGTAGCGCTCGCCGTCCTCGTGCCAGTGCCAGAGCTGGAAGGTGATCGCCCGGCCGTGGGGAGCGGGGCCGACCTGGGGCGGGGCCGACGCGGGACGGTTTCGGCGGATCTCGTCGTACGGGCGGGTGGTGGTGATCAGCAGGCCGGTGGAGCGCAGGACGCGGCGCATCTCCGTGAGCGCCGCGTGGATGTCGTCCGGCGTGAGCAGATGGGGCAGGGAGTTGTCCGCGCACACGACGACGTCGAACCGGGCGTCCGCGAAGGGGAGACGCCTCATGTCCGCGACGGCTGTTGGCAGTCGCACCCTCCGGGCGGCCGCTTCCCGTGCCGCGCGAGCCGTCGCCGACGCGCTGATGTCGGTGCCGGTCACCCGGTGGCCGTGCCGGGCGAGCGGGATCGCCTGGGTGCCGATTCCGCAGGAGCAGTCGAGAACGTCGGCGAGGTCTTCGCTGTTCCGGTGGGCGCGGATGACGGCGTTCAGGGCGGCGCCCTGCCGTGCCATGGAGGCGTCCCAGTCGGGGAAGATCAGGTGGTAGTCCGGGGCGAGCCGGTCGTAGAAGCCCGCCACCGAAGGGTGCTGCGACATGGCACTCACCCTAGTGACGTGGCCACCGGCCACCGGCCATGTCCGTCTGCCTACTCGTCGCCCGACTCCCCGTACAACTCCTCGATCTCCCGCGCGAACTCCCGTGTGACGACCGCGCGGCGGAGCTTCATCGTCGGGGTGAGGTGGCCGGCCGTCTCGGTGAAGTTCACGGGGAGGACGGTGAAGGCTCGGATGGATTCGGCGCGGGAGACTAGGCGGTTGGCGTCGTCGACGGCGCGTTGGAGGATGCCGAGGAGGTCGGGGTCCGTCACGAGGGTGGCGATCGGGACGTCGGACTTGCCGGTCATCCGGCACCAGTGGTCCATGCCCTCGGCGTCGAGGGTGATGAGGGCGGTGACGTAGGGGCGGTTGTCGCCGATGACCACGCACTGGTTGATGAGGGGGTGGGCGCGGAGCCAGTCCTCCAGGGGCGCGGGGGCGACGTTCTTGCCGCTGGTGGTGATGAGGATGTCCTTCTTGCGGCCGGTGATCGTCAGATAGCCGTCGTCGTCGAGCTCGCCGATGTCACCGGTGGCGAACCAGCCCTCCTGGTCGGCCGGGACCACCCCGCCCGCCTGCGGATCCCAGTAGCCGCGGAACACCTGCGGCCCGCTCAGCAGGATCTCGCCGTCCTGGGCGATCCGGACGCGCGTGCCGGGCAGCGGCCAGCCCACCGTGCCGAGGCGGGGCCGGCGCGGGTGGGTGACCGTGGCGGCCGCGGTCGACTCGGTCAGGCCGTAGCCCTCGTAGACCTGGATGCCCGCGCCTGCGTAGAAGGAGGCCAGGCGCCGGCCGAGCGGGGAGCCGCCGCAGACCACCTGGCGGACCTTGCCGCCGAGGGCGGCGCGGATACGGCGGTAGACGAGCGGGTCGTAGAGGGCGCGGGCCGCCTTGAGTTTCGTACCAGGACCTGGGCCCGTGCCGTGCTGTTCGGCCTCCAGGGCTTCGCCGTAGCGCCGGGCGATGCGGGCCGCCCGGTCGAACGAGGCGGCCCGGCCCATTCTCTCCGCGGTGGCCCGGCCGGTGTTGTAGACCTTCTCCAGGACGTACGGGATGGCCAGCAGGAAGGTCGGGCTGAACCCGGCGAGGTCGGCCAGCAGTTCCTCCGTACGGATGCTCGGCGCGTGGCCGAGGCGGACCCGGGCGCGCATGCAGGCGACGGACACCATCCGGCCGAAGACGTGCGAGAGGGGGAGGTAGAGGAGCGTGGCCGCCGGTTCCTTGAAGGTGGACTTGAAGACCGGGTGGAGCAGTTCGACCGCGTTGTCGACCTCGGCGAAGAAGTTGCCGTGGGTCAGCGCGCAGCCCTTGGGGCGGCCCGTGGTGCCGGAGGTGTACATGATTGTCGCGAGCGAGTCGGGGCCGAGCACGCCCCGGCGCACCTCAACCTCCCCGTCCGGCACGTCCCGGCCCAGCTCGGCCAGGCGGTCCATGTGCCCCTTCTCGAAGACCCACATGTGGCGGACGTCGGGCAGCCGGTCCCGCTCCGGGCCGAGCGCGGCGGCCTGCCCCACGTGCTCGACGGCCAGCGCGACCGCGCCGGAGTCCTGGAGGATCCAGCGCGTCTGGAAGACGGACGAGGTGGGGTAGATGGGCACGGTGACCAGCCCCGCGGCCCAGGCCGCGAAGTCCAGCAGCGACCACTCGTACGTCGTACGGGCCATGATCGCGAGCCGGTCGCCGGGCATCAGGCCCTCCGCGATCAGCCCTTTGGCGACCGCCAGCACCTGCTCCGCGAACTCGGCCGCCGTGACGTCCGTCCAGCGGCCGTCCGGTGCCTTGCGGCTGAGCACCGGGTCGTCGGGGGCCTGTTCCAGGTTCTCGAAGGGGATGTCCCCGAGTGATGTGTACGACGTCACGGGGCGGACCAGCGGGGCGACCGAGACCTCTCGTACCACCCCGTCAAGTCGCCTGACCTCGGGTTCAGGTATGACGAGCTGGGGGTGGTCAGAGGGATCGCGGGACACGGGCGGCTCCTTACTCTTGTGCTTCCCCCATTACGGCCCGGTGAAGTGGCGGGTTCACCTCGGAAACCGAGGGGCTTGTGTGCGGAAGAGTGAGAAGTTCGTGTTCACAGCGTACGCCTGTTCACCTTTTGCCCAACATGTATGCGCGTCAAGGGCGTTCGAGGATCGCCGTCACTCCTTGCCCGCCCGCCGCACAGATGGAAATCAGCCCGCGTACGGGACGCCCGGACCTCTCGGGAATGTCGGAAGTGTCGCGCTCCGCGAGGAGCTTCGCCAGTGTCGCCACGATCCTCGCCCCGGTCGCCGCGAAGGGGTGACCGGTCGCCAGCGACGAACCGGCCACGTTCAGCCGCGCCCGGTCCACCGTGCCGAGACCGCGCTTCTCCCAGGCCGCCAGCGTGGCCAGCACCTGTGACGCGAACGCCTCGTGGACCTCGACGAAGTCGAAGTCGTCGAGCCCGAGCCCGGCCCGCTCCAGCATGCGCGGCACCGCGTGGGCGGGAGCCATCAGCAGCCCGTCCGCACCACCCGCCACGTCCCCCGCCACGAAATCGACGGCCGCCGTCTCGTACGCCGTCAGATACGCGAGCGGAGCCAGTCCGCGCGCCGAGGCCCACTCGTCGCTCGCGAGCAGCACGGTCGCCGCGCCGTCCGTCAGGGGCGTCGAATTCCCGGCGGTCATGGTCGGGTTGGGGCCCTCGACCCCGAACACCGGCTTCAGCGAGGCCAGTTTGTCGACCGTCGACCCCGGTCGCAGGTTCTGGTCCCGGGCCAGCCCCCGGAAGGGCACGACCAGGTCCTCGAAGAAACCGCGCTCGTACGCCGCCGCCAGCCGCTGATGGCTCGCGGCCGCCAACTCGTCCTGCGCCTCCCGCGGTACGCCCCACGCGCGGGCGGTCACCGCGGCGTGCTCACCCATCGAGAGGCCGGTACGCGGCTCGGCGTTGCGCGGGATGTCGGGGACGAGGTGGCCGGGGCGGATGCGGGCGAGCGCCTTCAGCCTGGCACCCGTCGTCTTCGCGCGCCGGACCTCCAGCAGGATGCGCCGCAGCTCGTCGTTGACGCCGAGCGGGGCGTCGCTCGCGGTGTCCGCGCCGCCCGCGATCGCCGACTCGGTCTGCCCCAGGGTGATCTTGTTGGCGGCCGCGATGACGGCCTGGAGGCCGGTCCCGCAGGCCTGCTGTATGTCGTACGCGGGTGTCCGCGCGTCGAGCCCCGACCCGAGGACCGTCTCGCGCGCGAGGTTGAAGTCGCGGCTGTGCTTGAGGACGGCCCCGGCCACCAACTCCCCCACCGCGCCCGGCCCTTCGAGCCCGAACCGCCCGACGAGGCCGTCGACCGCCGCGGTCAGCATCTCCTGGTTCGAGGCGGTCGCGTACGGGCCGTCGGAGCGGGCGAACGGGATGCGGGTGCCGCCGACAACCGCGACGCGGCGGACTTTCGGCGCCTGAGGTGGTTCCACCGGACTCATCTCGACCTGCCCCTCACCTGTGACGTAGGCTTACCTCCGGTAACCTTACTCCAGAGTAAGCAAGCGCGAGCACCTGCCCGAGCGCAGGACCGGGCACAGGATCAAGCCACAGGACCGAGCTGGGAGTTGGACCATGGCCGACCGCTACCTGAGCTTCACCGGCACCGCGCCCGGCCGCTTCCTGACCCGCCGGCTCGGGCTGCCGCAACCGGCGCCGCTGCGGCGCTGGTCGGCCGAACACCCCTCCCTGGACGGCAGGTTGCTCCACCTCACCGCCGGCAAGTCGGACCCGGACCTCGCACCGGTACTGGCCCGCACGGGTCTGGAGGTCGGCACGCGTGCGGATGCCGGTACGGGAAGGCCGACCGCCGTCGTCCTCGACGCCACCGGTGTCCGTGACACCGACGCGCTCGCCGAGGTGCACGCGGCGCTCCACCCCGTCGTACGGTCGGTCGCCGAGAGCGGCCGGATCGTGGTGCTCGGCGCGCCCCTGGACCCCGCTGACCACCACCAGTACGCCGTCCAGCAGGCCCTCGAAGGCTTCGTACGGTCCCTCGGCAAGGAGATCGGCCGCGGGCGCACCGCGAACCTCGTACGGCTCACGGACGCGGGCGCCGCCGAGTCGACCCTCCGCTTCCTCCTCTCTCCCAAGTCGGCCTACATCAGCGGGCAGTTGATCGAGGTGGGCGGCCGTGACGCTGGCGTCGACACCGGCATCGGCATCGGTGGGGCGACAGTGCCCGTGGACGATCCGGCGAAGCCGCTCGCCGGGCGCACCGCCCTGGTCACCGGGGCCGCGCGCGGTATCGGTGAGGTGGTCGCCGAGACGCTGGCGCGGGACGGGGCGCGGGTGGTGTGCCTCGACGTGCCCGCCGCCGGGGCCGACCTCGCCCGGGTCGCCGAGCGGCTCGGCGGGACCACCCTGCCGCTCGACATCACGGCGGGCGACGCGGGCGCCCGGATCGCGGCGGCGCTGCCCGGCGGACACCTCGACATCCTTGTCCACAACGCCGGGATAACCCGCGACCGCAGGCTGGCCAACATGCCCGCCGAGCGGTGGAGTTCGGTGCTCGACGTCAACCTCGCGAGTGTCCTCCGCAGCACGGACGCGCTCCTCGCCGCTGGGGCCCTGCGCTCCGGCGGGCGCATCGTCGCCACCGCGTCCATCGCCGGGATCGCGGGGAACGCCGGGCAGACCAACTACGCCGCGTCCAAGGCGGGGATCGTGGGGCTCGTACGGTCCCTCGCGCCTCGTGCGCTTGCCGAGTACGGGGTGACGGTGAACGCCGTCGCGCCCGGTTTCATCGAGACGAGGATGACGGCTGCCGTGCCGTTGTTCATTCGTGAGGCGGGGCGGCGGATGAACTCTCTTGGGCAGGGTGGTGTGCCGGGGGATGTGGCCGAGACGGTGGCGTGGTTTGCGGGGCCTGGGTCTGGGGCGGTCAATGGGCAGGTTGTTCGGGTTTGTGGGCAGAGCCTTCTGGGGGCGTGACGTTTGGCTGGGTTCGAAGGTGCGGGCCGTACGTGGCTGGTCGCGCCCACGCGGCGGAGCCGCACAGTGTCACAGCCCCGCGCCTGAAGGGGCGCGCCTGGCTTAGGAGTCGATCAACAGTGGACGGTACGGCGGAAATGATGCTCACCCACACCCTCACCCGGTCCCCCTACCTCGCTCCCCTCCTTGCCCGGGGTGCTCTCCTCTCGCCCTTCAAGCGGCCCCGGCACGGCGTCAGAGCGCCCCGGGTTCGTCTCGTCCTGCCCGGTGTCCGTATCGATCTGGCCAAGCTCGCCGCGTACGAACGGGCCTGTGGGTTCGGGGTGGGGGCCGATGAGTTGCCTGTGACGTATCCGCATGTGCTGGGCTTTCCGCTGGTCATGCGGCTGATGAGTGAGCGGGCGTTCCCGCTGCCGCTGCTCGGCCTTGTGCACACGTCGATCGGGATCACCCAGCACAGGGTTCTGGCGGCCACCGGGGCGTACGAACTCACGGTGTACGTCGATGAGTTGGCGCCCCACCGCCGTGGCACCGAGGCAGTCGTCGTGACCGAGGCCCGGGCGGGCGGCGTACTCGTGTGGGAGTCCAGGAGCACGTACCTCGCGCGGCACAGGACCGCCGGGAGCGCCTCGGGCACCGGAAAGCAGCCGCCCGCCGAGAAGCGCGAGCCGCCGCTGCCCGTCGTCGCCGAGTGGCGGCTCGCCGGGGACGTCGGGCGGCGGTACGCAGCCGCGTCCGGCGACCGCAACCCGATCCATCTGCACCCCCTCGCCGCCCGGCTGTTCGGCTTCCATCGGGCCATCGCGCACGGCATGTGGAGCGTGGCGCGCTGCCTCGCCGGGCACGGGGTGCCCCAGGCGGCCGTGGTGCGGGCGGAGTTCAGGGCGCCGGTGCTGCTGCCGGGGACGGTGTCGTACGGGGCCGACGGCGACGCGTTCGAGCTGCGCGGGGCCGGTGGCCGGCTGCATCTGAGCGGGCGGGTGGATCCGCTACCGCTGCTCTGACCGGGACCGGGGTTTCGGCTCCATCTACCGCTGCTCCGACCAGGGTTGCCCCTGCATCAGGGCGCCGAGCCCGGCCCAGGCGAAGTTCATCAGGGTCGCGGCGGCCTGCCTGGAGGAGATGCCGGGCGTGGCGTTGGCCCAGGCGGCCAAGGACTCGGCGGCACCGACGAGCGCCTCCGCAAGACCGGCGACCTCGCGCTCGGGCAACGACGGGTCCCGGTGGGCCTCCCGGGCCGCGACCACGATCAACTGGGTGACGAACGCCACGATTTCCTCGCGCATCGCACTGACCTCGGCGGCGAACGGCTCCCCGTGCGTACGCGCCTGGAGGTGCAGTACCGCCCAGCCGTCCGGGTTCTGCGCGGTGTGCGTGAAGAACGCCCGCAGCCCTTCCCAGAGTTGGCGGTCGGCGGGCAGGCCGGGCCCGACCCCCGCGCGTACGGCCGCGGTCAGGGCGGCGGCCTCCCGGCGGATGCACGCGGTGAACAGGTCTTCCTTGGAGTTCAGGTACAGGTAGACCAGCGGCTTGGACACGCCCGCCAGATCGGCGATCTCGTCCATCGACGCGGCCCGGTACCCCCGTTGTCCGAAGGTCCGCACGGCGGCGTCCAGCATCTGCTGTTCGCGCACGGCACGCGGCATCCGCTTGCTCTTCACTCCACCCACTCCACCCATGGGGGCAAGCGTACGATCGCCCGCCGCCGGGCGGATCCGCGCGGATCGCCGCGTTACGTTGCGTTACGTTACGAGGCCTGGCCCCGCGCGCCGCCGCGGACCGCCTCGTCGACGGCGGCGTCCTCCTGGCTGCGGTTCGCGTCCAGGTTGGCCTTCGTACGCTCGACCCGGGCCACCACCTGCGCCGACGCGCGGTCGCGCTCCTTGCGGAGGACCACGAAGCTGATGGGCGCGGAGATCAGCAGCGAGAGCAGGACGACCCACATGTAGTTGGAGTCGCCGAGGCCGCGCGGGGCGATGCCGGAGTAGACGAGGCCCCAGACGACCACGAGGCAGCCCGCGAAGATTCCTAGGCGCATCAGTGTGTAGCGGAGCATCTCAATCCACTCTTCCCGTTCCGAACATTCCCAACATTCCCAAAGGGCACCGTCCAGTCAAGCACGGGTCGGCCGGGATCTTGTAGGGGGGTCGTCAGGTGAGCGGCAGCAGCATGGTGACGTCGTCCCGGTCGTCACCGGGGGCCACCCGGATCGCGGCCGGCACCCGGCCGACCTCCTTGTATCCGCAGGAACCGTAGAAGCGCTCAAGGCCCGTCCCGCCCCGGCAGGTGAGCCGTATCGCGTCGATGCCCTCGAACCCGCGGGCGGCCGCCGCGGCGGTCGTGAGCAGATCTCGCCCGTACCCCTTGCCCTGGTGCTTCGGATGCACCATCACCGTGTAGAGCCACACCCAGTGCGCCATCAGCCGATGCGTGTTGAAGGAGAAGAAGGCCGTCGCGACGACGTCCCCGGACCCGCTCCTGCCGCTGCCCCCGGACTCGGCCCCACCGTCGTCCCGGCCGACCAGCAGCCTCATACGTCCCTCGCTCATCGCGGCGAAGTGCTTCACGAGTTCCGGACGTACCGCCTCGCGCGAGACGGGAGGTACGAAACCGACGGCGCCGCCCGCGTTGGACACGTCGACCCACAGGTCGACGATGCCGTCTCGCAGGGCCGGGTCGACGGAGGGGTCGAGCTGGAACGTAAGGGCCATGGGAGGAGGTTATCCATTACCCCGTAAACGGCTCAAGAACGTTCCGCAGAACGGACACCAGCCCTCCGCATCCCTCAGCGCAGTGCCTGCGCAGCCACTTTCAGGTCGGAGACCAGTCCGCGGTAGGCCGCGTCGCGGTCGTCGGAGCGCAGCACCGCGGAGGGGTGGATGGTGGCGACGACCCGTTGTTCCTTCCGGCCGTGGATCTCCTCTTCCAGCAATATCCCGCGCTGCTGTGTGACCCGGAACGACGAGCCGAGCAGCGCCTTGCCGGCGGTGGCTCCGAGCACCACGATCAGCTCGGGTTCGACGAGGGCCAGTTCGGCGGCGAGCCAGGGGCCGCAGGCCGTCATCTCGCGGAGGCTGGGCGCTTTGTGGATGCGGCGCTTGCCGGGTGCGGACCGGGTGAACTTGAAGTGCTTGACGGCGTTCGTCACGTACGCCTGGGCCGGGTCGATGCCCGCCTCGGCCAGGGCCCGGTCGAGCAGCCGTCCGGCGGGCCCGACGAAGGGCTCGCCCTGGCGGTCCTCCTGGTCACCGGGCTGCTCTCCGACGAGCACGACACGTGCGCCCGTCCTCCCCTTGCCGAACACCGTCCGGGTCGCCTCGCGATGCAGCGGACACCCACGGCACTCGGCGGCAGCCTCCCGCAGTGCGCTCAACCCACCGCGCGAGGGCACGAACGGCTCAGCGGTATAGGCATCCTCGGTCGCAGTGGTAGCCATGCGAGCCGGGTACCCGCCCCCTGTCGGGCTGAAAAGCAGGGCGCAGCCCGCTTTTCAGGGGCGCGGGGAACTGCGCGACCAGCCACAACGAACCCGCACCCGACAACACAAGAACCCTCAGACCCGCATCGGCTGAGGCGACTCCCGGCGTGCCGGGTCCGCACCCTCGTACTCGCGGATGATCTCGTACCGCGTGTTCCGCTCGACCGGCCGGAACCCGGCGTCACGGATCAGATCGAGCAGATCCTCACGGGTCAGCTTGTTCGGCGTGCC
The DNA here is from genome assembly GCF_040654355.1 of Streptomyces sp. NPDC050704. NCBI lineage: Bacteria > Bacillati > Actinomycetota > Actinomycetes > Kitasatosporales > Streptomycetaceae > Streptomyces > Streptomyces sp. NPDC050704. The sequence goes on from NZ_JBFAHW010000004.1 coordinate 114,999, forward strand.
GTAGTTGTCCGCGTCATGCGTGATCTTGTACTCGACGACCGACCCGTCCATGTCGTCGGCCCCGTGCTGGAGCGCGAGCTGGGCGGTCTGCACACCGTGCATGACCCAGAAGACCTTGACGTGCGGCACGTTGTCGAAGAGCAGCCGGGAGACCGCGAAGGTCTTCAGCGCCTCGGCACCCGTGGCCATCGTCGTACGCGCCTGGAGCCGGTTGCGGACCTTGCCGTCCTTCACGTCCACGAAGTCGTGCTGGTAGCGCAGCGGGATGAAGACCTGGAAGCCGCCGGTCTCGTCCTGGAGCTCACGCAGGCGCAACACGTGGTCGACCCGGTGACGGGGCTCCTCGATGTGCCCGTACAGCATCGTGCACGGGGTCTTGAGGCCCTTGGAGTGCGCGAGGCGGTGGATCCGCGACCAGTCCTCCCAGTGCGTGCGGTGGTCCACGATGTGCTGGCGGACCTCCCAGTCGAAGATCTCCGCACCTCCGCCGGTGAGCGACTCCAGACCCGCCTCGATCAGCTCGTCCAGGATGTCCGAAGCCGACATGCCCGAGATCGTCTCGAAGTGGTGGATCTCCGTCGCCGTGAAGGCCTTCAGCGAGACGTTCGGCAGGGCCTTCTTCAGCTCCGAGAGCGACCGGGGGTAGTACCGCCACGGCAGGTTCGGGTGCAGCCCGTTCACGATGTGCAGCTCGGTGAGGTTGTCGTTCTCCATCGCCTTGGCGAGGCGGACGGCCTCCTCGATGCGCATCGTGTACGCGTCCTTCTCGCCCGGCTTCCGCTGGAACGAGCAGTACGCGCAGGACGCGGTGCACACGTTCGTCATGTTGAGGTGCCGGTTGACGTTGAAGTGGACGACGTCACCGTTCTTGCGCGTCCGCACCTCGTGGGCGAGCCCGCCCAGCCAGGCCAGGTCGTCCGACTCGTACAGCGCGACGCCGTCCTCGCGGGTCAGCCGCTCCCCGGCCCGGACCTTGTCCTCCAGCTCGCGCTTGAGCCCGACATCCATGCCTTTACCTCTCCTCGAACTCCGAGACGAACCCTGCCAACCGTACGCCCCCACCCTTCGGGCGGGAGGGGCCCCATCAGCCACTTCGTGCCTGCGCCCCTACTGCTCTTCCTCCGGCAGCTCTCCGACCCGGTTCTCCCACTTCGTGGAGAGCACGATCGTCGTACGCGTCCGGGAGACGCCCTTGGTGCCGCTCAGCCGCCGGATGGTCTTCTCGAGCCCGTCCACGTCCGGCGCCCGCACCTTGAGCATGAAGGAGTCGTCACCGGCGATGAACCAGCAGTCCTCGATCTCGTTGAGTTCCTTCATCCGGAGCGCCACGTCCTCGTGGTCGGCGGCGTCGGAGAGCGAGATGCCGATGAGGGCGGTGACGCCGAGGCCGAGCGACGTGGCGTCGACCGTCGCGCGGTAGCCGGTGATGACACCGGCCGCCTCCAGGCGGTTGATGCGGTCGGTGACACTGGGTCCCGACAGTCCGACGAGGCGTCCCAGCTCCGCATAGGAGGCCCGGCCGTTCTCCCTGAGGGCCTGGATGAGCTGCCTGTCCACCGCGTCCATGCGATCGATAGCCTTCCGCTGAAGTGTGTGGGTCCGCGAGTTCGCGAACTTGTGAGTCTGTGCGTGTGGGCCGTACTCGGGTTGTACGTACTCGGGTTGTGGGTACTGGCGTTGTACGTACTCGGGCTCAGGTCGTACGGGTGCCGCCACCGAGTTCGCCTTCCCAGCGGCGGTACAGGTCGTGCTCGACGCCCGCCGCGTCCAGCACCCGCCCGGCCACGAAGTCCACCAGGTCCTGGATGTGCGTGGCCCCCGCGTAGAACGCCGGGGAGGCCGGCAGTACGGTCGCGCCCGCGTCGTCCAATGTCACCAGATGCCGCAGCGTCTGCCCGTTCAGGGGGGTCTCCCGGACGGCGACGACCAGCTTGCGCCGTTCCTTGAGCGTGACGCTCGCGGCCCGCTGCAACAGGTCCTTCGAGAGGCCGAGGGCGACTCCGGCCACGCAGGCCGTGGAGGCGGGCACGATGAGCATGCCCTTCGAGGGGTACGAACCGGAGGACGGCCCCGCCGCCAGGTCCCCCGCGGCCCAGTGCCGTACGGCGTCTGCGTCGGCGTCGGCCCGTCCCCCGAAAGTGCTGAAGGTGCCCGGTTTCCCGTCGGCCCCCCGCGCCAGCCACTCCCCCAGGTCCTCCCGCCAGTGGGCGTCCCGGAAGCCGATCCCGGTCTCGTCCAGCAGGGTGAGCCGGGAGGCGCGGGAGACGACGAGGTCGACGCTCTCGCCCGCATCGAGGAGGCCACGCAGCACGGCAGCGGCGTATGGAGTGCCTGAGGCGCCCGACACCCCTACGATCCAAGGCGTACGCGCCGTCTCTCCTGGCTTGACTGGGTTCACGACACCGAGCCTATCCGGCACGGCGGAATGGGAACCGGACGAGGGGGTACGGCCGTTTCCCAGAGGGACGAGCTACTGGTGGGGGCTGCCATGTCGGGTACGACGTCGAGTACGAAGCTTGAGTGGACACGCGGGGACCGCGCCAGGACGGCCGCCAAGGTGATGGTGGGCTGGGTCGCACTGCTGTGGCTGCTCGAAGGGATCGACGCGGTCAGCGGCCACGCGCTGGACCGCTTCGGCATCGTGCCGCGTACGGCATCCGAGCTGGTCGACATCGTCCCCGCCTCCTTCATCCACTTCGGTTTCGGACATCTGGCCGCCAACACCGTGCCCCTGCTGGTCCTCGGCTTCCTGGCGGCCCTCAGCGGGGTGCGCCGCTTCGCCGCCGTCAGTGCGCTGATCATCGTCGCCGACGGGCTCGGCGTCTGGCTCATATCCCCGGCGGGAACGAACACGGCGGGCGCCTCCGGCCTGATCTTCGGCCTCTTCGGCTTCCTGCTGGTCAGCGGCTTCGTCGAGCGCCGGCTTGCCGGCGTCGCCGTCGGCCTGCTGGTCGGTGCGGTCTGGGGCAGCTCGATGCTGATGGGCCTCGCGCCCACGCAGTCGGGCGTCAGCTGGGAGGGCCATCTGATCGGCCTGGTGTCCGGCGTGGCGGCGGCGTTCCTGTTCCGCCGCCGGGCCGGCGCGGCCCCCTCGCTCACGCCTTGAGCCTACCGGCGGGCCGACAGGGGCCCAGAGCCCGGTTCTGAACCCCCGGCCACTCGGACGGACTACACCGTGAGGCCGCGCACCAGCAGGTCGAGCAGCGCGCACACGAAGAGGCTGATGCCGATGAAACCGTTCGTCGAGAAGAATGCCCTGTTCAGCCGCGACAGATCATGCGGCCGCACGATCGAGTGCTCGTAGACGAACGCACCCCCGACGATCATCAGGCCGAACCAGAAGAAGGCACCGGCGTCGGTGGCGAGGGCGTACCAGACCAGGAGGGCCGTTGTGAGCGTGTGGCAGCCGCGGGCGCCCCAGATCGCGGCCGGGATGCCGAAGCGGGCCGGGACCGACAGGACGCCGGTCTCACGGTCCGTCTTGACGTCCTGGCAGGCGTAGATCAGGTCGAAGCCGCCGATCCAGATGCCGACCGCGAGGCCGAGGATCACGGCATCCCAGGACCACTCGCCGGTGATCGCCAGCCAGCCGCCGATCGGGCCCATCGCCTGGGCGAGCCCGAGGATGGCCTGCGGGAAGTTCGTGAACCGCTTGCCGTACGGGTAGACGACCATCGGGATCACCGCGATGGGGGCCAGCGCCAGGCAGAGCGGGTTGAGCAGGGCCGCGGCGCCGAGGAAGAAGACCAGGGCGACCAGCGCGCCGGTCCACGCGTGCTTCACCGACATGGCGCCGGTGACCAGCTCGCGCTGGGCCGTACGGGGATTGCGGGCGTCGATCTCCCGGTCGATGATCCGGTTCGCGGCCATGGCGAACGTCCGCAGGCCGACCATCGCGACGGTCACGAGGAGCAGCCTGCCCCAGTGGATGTTCCCGTCCAGCTGGAACATCGCCGACAGCGCCGCGATGTACGCGAAGGGCAGCGCGAAGACGGAGTGCTCGATCATGACGAGACGCAGGAAGGCCTTCGTGCGCCCCGGCTGCGGGAGCGCCGCGGAAGCTGAGCTCACAGTCCGTACTCCTTCCATCGGCGGTCGACCGTCGCCGCCGTCTCCGGGTCGGACAGCACCATCTCAGGCCAGCCCCCGTCTCGCGTGTAGCCCTCCTCGGGCCATTTCCGCGTCGCGTCGATGCCCGCCTTGCCACCCCAGAACTGCTGGTAGGAGGCGTGGTCGAGGTGGTCGACCGGGCCCTCGACGACCGTGAGGTCGCGGGAGTAGTCCGTGTTGCCCAGCGCGCGCCACGCGACCTCGTGCAGGTCGTGGACGTCGCAGTCCGAGTCGACGACCACGATCAGCTTGGTCAGGGACATCATGTGGGCGCCCCAGACGGCGTGCATCACCTTCTGGGCGTGCTTCGGGTACTTCTTGTCGATCGCGACGATCGCGCAGTTGTGGAAACCGCCCGCCTCGGGCAGGTGGTAGTCCACGATGTCCGGCACGATGATCTTCAGCAGCGGCAGGAAGAACCGCTCGGTCGCCCGGCCCAGCGGGCCGTCCTCCGTCGGCGGGCGGCCGACCACGATCGACTGGAGCAGCGGGCGCTTGCGCATCGTGACGCAGTCGATCGTCAGCGCCGGGAAGGACTCCTGCGGCGTGTAGAAGCCGGTGTGGTCGCCGAACGGGCCCTCGGGGAGCATCTCGCCGGGCTCCAGCCAGCCTTCGAGTACGACTTCCGCGTTCGCCGGGACCTGCAACGGCACCGTCTTGCAGTCCACCATCTCGATCCGCCTGCCCTGGACGAACCCGGCGAAGAGGTACTCGTCGATGTCACCGGGCAGCGGGGCCGTGGACGCGTACGTCACCACGGGCGGGCACCCGAAGGCGATCGCGACCGGCAGCCGCTCGCCCCGGCGGGCGGCCACCTGGTAGTGGTTGCGGCTGTCCTTGTGGATCTGCCAGTGCATGCCGATGGTGCGCTTGTCGTGGCGCTGGAGCCGGTAGAGCCCGAGATTGCGGATGCCGCTCTCCGGGTCCTTGGTGTGCGTCAGGCCCAGGTTGAAGAACGACCCGCCGTCCTGCGGCCAGGTGAAGAGCGCGGGCAGCTGGTCCAGGTCCACGTCGTCGCCCTGGAGCACGACCTCCTGCACGGGCGCGTTGTCGGACTTCACCTTCTTCGGCGGTACGTGCGTCATGGCGCCGAGCTTCCCGAAGGCCTCGCGCACACCGACGAACCCGTGCGGCAGCTCGGGCCTGAGCAGCCCGCCGATCTTCTCGCTGATCTCGTCGTACGACTTCAGGCCGAGCGCCTTGAGCAGGCGGCGGTCGGTCCCGAAGACGTTCATCGCGAGCGGCATCGCCGACCCGCGCACGTTCTCGAAGAGCAGTGCGGGGCCGCCCGCCTTCTGGACTCGGTCGACGATCTCCCCGACCTCCAGATGCGGGTCGACCTCGACCTTGATGCGCTTGAGGTCGCCCTCGCGTTCCAGCGCCCGGAGCAGGGACCGAAGATCGTCGTAAGCCATGCGTTCCAGTATCGGGTACTCGCTACCCTGGCCCTGTAACGGGGGCCGCTCTCGCGGCCCCGATCTCCACACGCAGGGGGACCGCCTCATGCTTCGGGTGCTGATGATCCTGGTGCCGCTGGCACTCAGCATCTACGCGTTCATCGACTGCATCTCCACCGACGAGAAGGAGATCCAGTACATCCCCAAGCCGCTCTGGGCGATCCTCGTACTGCTCTTCCCGCTGGTCGGCTCCATCTCCTGGCTGCTCGTCGGCAGGAAGCGCACGCCCCGCGGCGCCGCGTCGAGTGGCTCGGGTCGCCGGGGCGGCTGGGTCGCGCCCGACGACAACCCCGAGTTCCTCAAGTCCCTCAAGGACGACAAAGGCGAGAAGGGCGAGAAGGCCAAGCAGGACGACGGCAAGGGCGAGGCGGACGACACGAACGAGGTGCGGGACGACGACGCCCACCTCAAGAACTGGGAGGACGACCTGCGCCGCCGCGAGGAGGAGCTGAAGCGGCGGGAGGGCGGGACCGGCGACGGCCCCGACGACGCCGCACCGCCGAAGCCCTGACGCGGAGCCTGCCGGGGAGGGCGGGCGGAGGGCGGCGGAGTCGCCGCCGCCCCGGGCCCCTCCAAGTCGTCTCCCTACAAGGCGTCTCCCTACAAGGTGTACGCCGACGAGCCTCCCGAAGCGGACAATGCGCCCCTGGGCCCGGGCGCGCGGGGGCCGGACACTTACCGGGCATGACGACAGCTCCGGCCAGTAGTACCTCCGCTCCCCCGGCCCCCGAGTACGGCGACAAGGTCATCGCCGTCGAGACGGCGGGCTCGGAGCCGATCCCCCTCGCCGAGCGGCACGGCAGCCCGCTTCAGTTGCTGTGGACCTGGGCCTCGCCGAACATCGAGTTCGCGACGGTCTACATCGGTGTCATCTCCGTCCTCTTCTTCGGCCTGAACTTCTGGCAGGCCTCGGCGGCACTGCTGCTCGGCACGGCGCTGGGTGCCCTCACCCACGGAATCCTGTCCCTGGACGGGCCGCGCTTCGGTGTCCCGCAGATGGCCATCGGCCGGTTCGCCTTCGGCTACCGGGGGAACCTGTTCCCGGCCGGGGTCAACGCCCTGGTAGCGGGGGTGGGTTGGTTCGCCGTGAACAGTGTGAGCGCGGCCTTCGCGCTCAACACCCTCACCGGACTGCGCCCGTTGCCCTCCCTCCTCCTCGTCGTCGCGGCGGAGATCGTCATCGGCTTCATCGGGCACAACTTCGTGCACGTCTTCGAGCGGTACGCGTTCCCGGTACTGGCCGTCGTGTTCCTGCTGGCGGGCGCCTGGACCTTCGCCGAGGCCGACCTCGGCGCGCCGAGCGGGGGCGGCGGCATCGGCGGCTTCCTGCTCGCGTTCAGCGCGGCCTGGGGGTACGCGGCCGGCTGGAACCCGGGCGCCTCCGACTACTCGCGCTATCTGCCGCCGACCGCGTCCCGGCTGCGTACGGCCCTGTATCCGGCCGTCGGGCTCTTCGTCTCCATCGCCGTCGTCTCCGTGATCGGCGCGGCCTCGGCGACGATCGTGGCCCCGGAGGGCTCGACCCCGACCGCCGCCTTCACCGGCCATCTCCCGGGCTGGCTCAGCGACTTGGTGCTCCTGGCCATCATCCTGGGCGCGGTCTCGGCGAACGCCATCAACGTCTACTCCTCCGCCATGTCGGTCACCTCGCTCGGCCTGCGTCTGCCGCGGTGGCTCGGCCGCAGCGCGCTGGTCGTACTGTCCGGGCTCGCGGGTACGGCCGCCGCGTGGGCGTCACTGGCCGACGCGGGGCATGCCTACGAGGCGTTCCTGCTGGTCATCGCGTACTGGGTGGGGCCGTGGCTGGGCGTGGTCCTGGTCGAGCGCTGGGCCCGCTCGCGCACACCGGCCGAGGAGCTGGCCCCACGGCTCGGCGACCACACCTTCACCAACTGGCCCGGGATCACCGCCCTGTTGGCCGGCATCGCGGTCTCCGTCCCGCTCTTCTCCAACCAGGAGAAGTACGTGGGCTGGGTCCCGGAGCAGTGGCCGTCCTTCGGGGACATCACGTGCCTGGTGGGGTTCGTGGTGAGTGCCGGGGTGTACGCGGGGCTGCGGCGCGGGCGTTCGTAAGTCGGCGGGCCGGTCGGTCGGTCGGAGGGCCGGCCCGGGTCGGGGCCGGTCGGAGGGCCGGTCAGACGATCGGCTGGCCGATGCCCAGCAGGTTCCCCTCGCTGTCGCGGAACCAGCCGCCGCGTTCGCCCCGGGCGCCCTTGCTGGGATAGTTCCCCTCGACATCGGCGATCCCGTCCCGCGTGCGCAGCCCGGGCAGGTCGACCTCCTCGAACACCACGCCGCGCCGCCTGAGTTCCGACACGGCGCCGTCGATGTCGTCGACCTCCCACGCCATCTGGGTGAACGTGCCGGGCGAGGATCCCGTCGACTGGAACAGGACGAAGTCCACGCCTCCGCACCGGTACAACAGCCCACCGGGCCGCTCGTCGACGGGCTCAAGACCGAGCCGTTCGGAGTAGAAACGCCGCGCCCGCTCCAGGTCCTGGGCCGGCAGCCTGGTCGCCACGCGCCCCCGGGCCAGAATGCCCCTGCCGTCCTTGCTGTCGTCCTTGCTGTCGTCTGCGTTCATCTCTCCACTGTGCCGTGAGCGGCGGCCCGGGACGAGTTCCTGCGCCGATGTCCGACAACAAGCAGCGCCGAGCCGACGGCAGCCACGACTCCGGTACCGACGGCCCAGCCGCCGAGGCCGGTCCCGTCAGCCCCGGCCCCCTCACCGTCGGTCCCGACCCCACCGGCCCCGGGCAGGGCGCAGGAGAAGGCGCCGGTCTCCGTCTCCGCCACCTGGACGGCTGCCGTGTCGTTGCCCCGCATGGTGTCCCGGACACGGGTGTTTCCGTCCACGCCCGATTCGGCGGTCCAGGCCGAGACGGCCACGCAGCCGGAACGGGTGTCCGTACTCGTCGTGCGCAAGGTGAACTCGTAGAAGACGTCCTGGCCGACTTCGCTGTACTGGCGGCAGGTGTAGCTGCGGCCCTTGTCCTTCGTCCGGCAGACCTGCTCGCTCATCTCCTCCTCGGCTTCGGGGTCGTAGGGCGCCTGGATCACCTTGGTGCCGGGCGGTACGACGAACACGGTCCGGATCTCGCCCGTCCGGGCGGGGCCGTTGTTGCGGTAGCCGATGCGGATGCGGTGACTGCTGCCGACGTCGCCGCGCAGCGCTGCGCCGAGCGCCTCGACATCGGCCGTGTTGCGTACCGGGACCAGCAACTCCGCCGGCTCCGGATTCTTCGTGAACGTCGTCCCTTTGCCGCGGATCGGGTCGGGGGTGAGGGACAAGGGCGGGCCCTGCCCCGGCGCGAGCCCGGTGCCGGGCTCGTCCACGCAGCACGGCGGGCCCGGATGCCGTCCGGAGGAGTGGAAGGGCCATGCCCCATGGTTCAGGCGTTCGGCGAGCGCGTCACGGTCCGGCTTCAGCCGCGGTGCCGGGGTCACCCGCACCGTCTCACCGGGAGCTATGACGGCGTCGGGCAGCAGGCACTGGACCACGCCGGTGCGGGTGTCCTCGGGATAGAGGCAGTTGCTGTGCCGGGTGGCCGGGGACAGATCTCCGTTGCCTTCGGTGAGCAGGTCCATGAGCAGTACGACGCCACGGGCGGGCACATCACCGGTGTTACGGATGACCATGGGCACACCGAACGATTCGCCGACCGCCGTCTCCTTGCGGGCGGGGCTCTCGTTCACCCGCAGTTCGGGCCGCCCGGCGATCACCGTCAGGGTGCCCCGGACGGCGGGCAGGCCCTCCGGCCTGAGGGTGTAGCGCAGGGTGCCGGAGGCCCCGGCGCGGACACCGGCCGCAGGGCGGAGCCGCAGCTCCCGCAGGTTCCAGCCCTCGGAGTCGGGGTGCAGCGGCATGGCGCAGGTGAAGGACGGCATCCTCGGCCCGCAGCCGTCGGAGCTCCCCGCGACGACCGCCACACCGTCGATCCCCGAGGCGTCCACGGAGAGTTCGGCATCCCGCGCCGGACCGTCGTACGCGAACTCCAGGCCGAGCCGGTCGGAGGTGTACGGCTCCTGCGTGTGCAGGGGCACGTAGAAGACGCCCTGCGTCAGATCGCGCGGGCCGCTCTCCGCCGCCGTGGCCCTCCCGGGACCCGCGAGCGCGGCCGGCAGGGCCAGGACGGCCGGCAAAACGGCCGACGCACAGCGGACTACCGCTGTGCGCCGACCCTCCCGTATGCCGAACATTGCCGCAGTATGCCGCACCGCCCGTTTTGGCCGCCTTGGCGCGTTGGGCACTCGCTGTGAGTGCGGTTCCCACTCAGTTCCCCGCCGCCATGGCCAGGCGGTAGAACGCCTGGGTGATCCGGGGCCGGGTGATCTCGTCCAGCAGGTGCCGCCACTCGGGATCGGCGGTGGCGGGGTGCGCGTGGTCCCAGGCGGCGAGCAGCGGGGCGAGGTCGCGCTCGATCTCGGTGAACTCGTCCGCCCCTCCGGCGATCCCGGTCAGGTCGTCCATGGAAGTGCTGCTGATGGAGGAGAGCTGCGCGTTCATGGGATTTCCTTCCGGATGGGGAGGCTGCGAACCGCCTGGATCTGCTCGGATTCTGCTGATGCCCTGCCACTGCTCTGCTGCTGCCCTGCTGCCGTTCTGCTGGGTTCAACGATGCCGCTGTCCGCCCGTCGGCGCGAGGAGGCTCACTCCCCGATCGAGGGTGGAGCCAGCCCCCCATCGGGGGGCGGGTTGTCAGCCCCCGGGACTAGCCTTCCCTGCCATGACCTCGCATCCGGACGCCACCAGGGCCTCGTACGACACCGTCGCCGCCGACTACGCCGAGCTGGCCGAGAACGAGTTGGACAACAAGCCGCTGGACCGGGCCATGCTGGCCGCCTTCGCCGAGAAGGTGCGGGCGGGCGGGGGTGGCACGGTCGCGGATCTCGGGTGCGGGCCGGGACGGGTGACGGTGCATCTGGAGCGGCTCGGGCTGGACGCGTTCGGGGTGGATCTGTCGCCGGAGATGGTGGCGGAGGCCCGGCGGCGGCATCCGCGTCTGCGGTTCGAGGTGGGGACGATGGCCGGCCTCGACATCAAGGACGACTCACTGGCCGGGGCGATCGTCTGGTACTCCACCGTGCACACTCCGCCGGAGGAACTGCCCGTGTTCTTCGAGGAGTTCCAGCGGGTTCTGGCTCCGGGCGGCCATCTCCTGCTCGCCTTCAAGGTGGGCGACGAGCGGGTGCACCTGGAGCACGGGTACGGCCATGACATCGACCTCGACGTGTACCGGTTCCCGCCCGAGCGGGTCGTCGAACTGCTGCGTCGGGCGGGGCTCGTCGAGGTCGCGCGGCTCGTGCGCGAGGCGGACGAGTGGGAGAAGACTCCGCAGGCCTTCGTGCTCGCCCGGAAGCCGTAGCCGGAGCGGTGACGTCGACCTCGATCAGCGCAGGGCAGACATGAAGGCAGACCAGGCCGAGCGGTTGATGAGCAACACCGGTCCGTCAGGGTTCTTGCTGTCGCGGACGGGGACGAGGGTGGGGAAATCGGGGGCCACTTCGACGCAGTTGCCGCCGTTGTCGCCGCTGTAGCTGCTCTTGATCCAGGTCGCCGCGCTCAGCTCGTGCCTGTCCATGATGCTCGTACCTCTCCATCACGTCGCTGATCAGGGCGGCGGATTCGCGGGCTGACGGAGCGTCCGCCCTGAGCACATCATAGGTCTGGCTATGGCTCGCAAAGACGGCTGGATCGTCGTTGAAATGGCCACGGTCAAGAGACTCCGAGTAGACCCATTGGTGCCCTTCGGGCAGCGTGATCAACGACATCGAGCCGTTCGGGCGGACGACTCCGGGGAGGCCGGACGGGACGACCTGGATGTGAATGCCGGGGCGCTGACCGACGCGCAGCAGGTGCGCACACTGGTCGCGCATGACGGCCGGGGTCCCCACCAGGTTGTGCAGACAACTCTCGTCCAGGACAACGGAGTAGAACGGGCCGTCAGCCTCCAGGAAGCGCCGCTGTCGGCTCAGCCGGGCCCGGACCCGCTCCTCCACCTCATCCGGGCTCGCGAGTCGGCGACCGAACAGCGCCCGCGCATAGTCCTCCGTCTGCAACAGACCTGGCACGACCCCTTCTTGATACTCCCGAAGGTCAACCGCCACCGCGTCCATCTCGGCCCGCCGCCGGAACCAGTCCGGATGCTCCACCTGCGGATACCAGTCGATCCGCCCCCACAACCGCCCCAACACCCCACCCGTACCCAGCAGTTCGTCGCACGACTTCGCGAACGTGTCCTGCGGGACGCGCGTGCCCGCCTCGACCCGGGCCACGTGCGAGCGGTCGCACGGGATCTGGCGGGCCAGGCCCTCCTGGGTGAGGTCGGCCGCCTCGCGGAAGTGCTTCAGCACCTCCCCGAACACGGCGGCAGTGGTGGCCGCCGCTCCCCCCTCGGCATTGCGTCGGCTCACAGCATCGCCTCCGTGACAGTGGGCCAGTGGCACGCGTCCAACGTTGAACGGGCTGTTCCGTTGAGCGACGCTGGATGCACCCAGAGTAACGAGCTGTTCACGCGTGGCGGGTGCGAACGGCGAACAACGCAAAACGACCTACGGAGTGACCGTGGAAGCACAAGCAGCACCGGAACCCGGGGCCCTCGTCTACGACCCGGCGGCATGCAGGGTCGGCGAGTACCGGGACACGACAGGGCCGTACGCGATGCTGCGCCCCGTGGGCGGCGGCCGCGAGTGGCAGGCCGACCCGGCACGGATCCGCCCGGCCACGGCGGACGAACGGCTCGCCGCCGCACTGAAGGCGGCCAACAGTCGTTCTGGACGCAAACTGTGACGCCGAGTCAGGGTGACACCCCGAGCGCCCCGAGCGCCCCCGAGCCCGGTTCCAGTCCGTCACGGGCCTCCGTGATGTCCTGAACCTTCCAATCACTCGCTTCACTCGCTGTCGTTCTGGGTGAGGAAGCGTGCGACCGTCCCGGAGAAGTGGGACGGGGCGTCCAGCCACGGGAAGTGGGCCGCGTCCGGCTGGACGGCCAGTTCCGCCTTGGGGAACAGGTTCGCGATCTTGGCGGCGACGTGTGGGCGCGGGCCGCTGTCCAGTTCGCCCGCGAGGACCAGCACCCGTGCGTCCAGTCCGGCGACGGCGGCCCGGACCGCGGCGGGGTCCTCGAACGCTCCGGCGGACGCGTACACGTCCGCCGCCTCGTCGTTGACCTGCGCCAGTTCGGACGCGGCATGCGCCTGGGCGGCGGCGTCCCAACGGCCGTACAGGAACGGCATACCGGCGTCGAAGTCGGCGTCACTCGCCGAGCCGTCCCAGATCCTGCCGAACGCCTCGTACACGGCGGGCCCGAACCACGGCTCGCCGGCCCGCAGCGCCGCCGCCTCCCGCCGGTGCTCCAGGGTGAAGTCGACGCCGAGCGCGCGGGCACGGGCGGTGACCAGGGTGAGCGTGCGGACGCGCCGCGGGTGCCGGGCCGCGTAGAGGATCGCGAGGTCGCCGCTCGCCGAGTGCGCGAGCAGGTCGACACGGTCCAGGCCGAGGTGCTCGCGGAGGGCTTCGACGTCCTCGACCTGCCGGTCGCAGCGGTACGTCGCCGGGTCGGCCGGGATGCCGGAGTCGCCGGTCCCGCGCAGGTCGAGCAGCACCAGCCGGCGGTGCCTCGACAGCCCGCCCAGATCACCGAGATAGGCGGAGGCCCGCATGGCCCCGCCGGGCAGGCAGAGCAGCGGTTCGCCCTCGCCTCCGACGTGGTAGGCCAGTCCGGTGCCGTCGGGGGCGGTGAAGGTGGGCATGGCGCTCATCCTCGTCACCACCGACCGACGCGGCAACGGGTATTTCCGCAGCGGGAATTACCGCAGCGGTAACTACCTGGTTGACGTCCCCCGACGCACGCGGTTCCCTGCTCCGATGACTGACCTTCCTACCGACCTCCGTATCGAGCAGGCCGGGACTGACGACGCCACCCTCAAGGACTGGCAGCACGTCCACAACGTGATCGTTCCGCCGGCCGCGATGTCCCTCGACGAGGTACGGGAGCGGGCCGGGCGCAATCACCTGGACGTCGCCTACCGCGGCGACGAGTTGATCGGCTGCTCGACGGTGCGACCGCCTGAGGGCGACGCGGCGACGGCCACGGTGATCGCCCGCGTGCTCCCCGGCCACCGCCGCCAGGGATTCGGCGAGCAACTCTACGTACGGGGGCTGGCGTTGGCGCGTGAGCTCGGCGCCCGGACGATCGAGACCGTCGTGCTGGCCGTCAACACCGAGGGACTGCGGTTCGCGGAGAGGCACGGGTTCGTGGAGTGCGACCGGTACGTGTTGCCGGGTGAGAGCGCGCTGTGGATCGACCTGCGTCTAGGACAGGAACTGACCTAGTGGGCTCCTAACGTCGGGCGTGCGTTCTTCGAGACGCGACATCCGAACGCCCGACACCCAACGCCCCACCAGGGAGCCCGCGATGAGTTACGTCACCAGCATTCAGCCGGACGGCACCCCCACCTGGATCGACCTCCGTGTGCCCGACCGCGAGCGCGCGATGGAGTTCTACGGTGCGCTCTTCGGCTGGGAGTACGACTCGGAGGCGGCCGGGGCCCGCCCCGGCACCGATCCCGGCCTCGACCTGGGCACCATGTGCCTGCTGCGCGGTCGGCCGGTCGCGGCGATCGTGCAGGACCCGGCCGCCAAGGGCATCGGCTGGACCATGTACTTCGCCACCGCGGACTGCGACGGCACCGCCAAGCGCGTCGCCGACGCGGGCGGCACCCTGCTCACGGCTCCGACGGATGTCGGGGACGCGGGGAGCCAAGGCCGCATGGCCGTCGCGCAGGACCCGGTCGGTGCCCGTTTCGGTCTCTGGGAGGGACGTGCGCGTCTCGGCTGCGAGGTCGTGAACGAGCCCGACTCACTCGTCCGGAACGACCTGGTCACCCCGGACCCCGAACCCGCCCGGGCCTTCTACGCGTCCGTGTTCGACTACACCCTGGACCTCAACGAGACCCTCCCGGACGCCGACTTCACCTTCCTGCGCCGGAAGGACGGCCACGAGATCGGCGGCATCTTCGGCCTCCGGGCCGCACCCTCGTCCGGCTGGGCGACCACGTTCGAGGTCGCCGACACGGACGCGGTCGTCGGCCGGGCCCTCGCGGCGGGCGGCACCGCCGGCGCCCCGGAGGACTCCCCCTACGGGCGCATCGCCACGATCACCGACCCGTTCGGCGCCGAGTTCTCGGTCATCACCAGGGCTGCTTAGGACGGCCGAGGCATACGCCAGTACTGGCGGCCGCCCTCGTCCCGCACGACCACTCCGAGTCTCAGCAGCTCCGCACGCAGCTCCCGGGCGTCCGAGGCGTCGTCCTCCTTCTTCAGGGTCTCCGCGCGAGCCCTCAGCAGGGCGTTCGCCCCCTTGGGCAGGCCGGGGGTCCCCGGAACCCAGCGCCGGAACTCGTCCCGGTGGGGGTCCTCGTCCGCCCAGCGGTAGCCGTGTCCGGCGAAGGCCTCGGCGAGGCGTCGCCAGGGGAGGTCACAGCGCTCCCGCGCGATCTCCATGGCGTCCGGGGCGAGCAGGACGAGCTGCTTGCCGTCCCGGCACGCCAGGGCGATCTCGTCGCGCCGGAACTCCTGGTCCTCGTCCCTGATGGTGAGGACCAGGCGGTCGTCGGAGACACGGACCGTCAGCGACTCGTGCAGCGCGATGAACCCGAGCAGCAGGCCCGCGAGCGCGCCCACGCCGATCGCTCCGATGGTCTGGCCCGGCTCGGGGATCGAGGTCAGCAGCTTGGCCGGACCCTTCAGCGGTGCCCACTCCAGAGTCACCAGCCAGTCCGCGAGAAGCGTGACCAACCAGCCGGCCACGGCTCCGCCCCCGACGCACAAGAGCATGATGGCCCGGGCCGATTCCGCGAGCACGGTGACTTTGTCCGGCTGCCGATCCGACTGTCGGTCCGACTTCTTGCCCATGTCCACGCTGGCCACCCGTCCCCCTGTCCCACTGTCCCGCTGTCCGCTGTCCCGCTTCCACGGGCCGCTCTTCCGTCCGGCCCGGTCGGCCCGGTCCGCGTGGTCACCAGTCTGGAGAGCAGGGGGTGCTCAGTCGTCAGCCGATGGTCTACAGCCTCTCAACTTTGGTCGTCCGCGCGCCGGTTCTCTTCCCCGACGCCCCCCTCAAGCCCCTCTCCCCCTACCTCAGGCCACGGTCCGCAATCCGCTCATCCCCGCCGCCCCCATCCCCCGTACCACCCGATGCGCGCACGTCGCCGCCAGCAGTTCGCCCAGCAGGTCCGGGTCGTCGATCTCCAGGCCGAGCAGGGACTCGATGCGTTCCAGGCGCTGGTAGAGGGACTGGCGGCCGATGTGGAGGAGGGCGGCCGTGCGGGTCGGCGAGCAGCCGTGGCGGAGGTGGGTCTCCAGGGTGCGGACCAGGTCCGAGGGGTGGGCCGCCTCCCAGGAGAGGAGAGGGCCGAGGGTGTGCTCGACCAGGTGGGAGAGGCGGTCGCGGTTGGCGTCGACACCGCCCCTGGTGAGTTCGCGTTCCAGGGCGAGGGCGCGGGACGACGTCACGAGAGGGCCCTCGGCGGGGCACGGAGTGGCCGGTGGGACGGTGAGGGCCAGTTCCAGGGTCGTACGGGCCGTGCGCAGGGTGTCGCTCCAGCGGAGCCAGCCCGCGCCGGCCGGGACCGGCTGGCCGAGGGCCACGGTCAGAGCCGGTTCGGCGGCGGCACGGAACGCCTCCTGCAGCGCCCGTACGGGATCTCGTACGGCGTCCCGTACGGAATCCCGCGGGCCCGCGCCGTCCGCCTCGGGCAGGGCCAGCAGGGCCAGTACGTCCCCGGGGAAGCCCGCCCGCAGTACCCCGGCCCCGCCGACGGCCCGGGCCGTCCGGTCGATCGCGCCCGCCGCCGCGTGCTGCGGGCCGTGCACCGACACCCCGACCAGCCGCGATCCGGGCGCCGGGCGGAAGCCCGCCAGGGCCGCCCGTGCCTCCACCTCCGGCTGGTTGAGCGCCTGGCGGTCGGCGAGGTCGGCGAGGAGGGCGGCCGTGTGGTCGGCGCCCCAGGGCCGTGCCGTGCGGCCCGACATGCTCCGGGCCACGATCGCCCGGTTCGCCGCCTCGGTGATGCGTACGAAGGGGACCACCCGGCACAGGGCGACCAGCGGGAGGCCCAGGCCGCGGGCCTCGTCCGTGACCTCGTCCGGCATGTGCGGCAGCGAGCGGCCCACCTCGACGGCCAGGGCGGCCGCGCCACGGGCGGCCAGTTCGCGGACGTAGCGGCGGCGGGACGCGGCGTCCGCGTCGGCCAGGCCGAAGCCGTTCGTCAGGAGGAGCTCGCCGCCGTCGAGGAAGTTCGCGCCCTCGTAGACCTCGCTGGAGTGCACCCAGCGGACCGGCCGGTCCAGCGCGTCCTCGCCCGCCAGCAGCACGGGCTCGGCGGAACGGACGGAGTCGAGGGCCAGGATCTCGCGGAGGGTGAGTGCGGGCATACGAGCCTCCTGGCGGGTCGAGACCGACAGTTCGTCCGGCTGCGGGCTGCCGGAAGAGTACTTTCCGCACGTTGCCCTGGTGTTTCGGCCACAGGAGAGTGGGGCCATGAGCGGAATGGAGCGCATCGATCAGGCAGAGGCCCGCGGCTGGCTCGCGACCGCCGTCGAGGAGGCCAGGGCCGGGCTCGCCGAGGGCGGCATCCCCATCGGCGCCGCGCTGTACGGGGCGGACGGCACGCTGCTCGGACGCGGTCACAACCGCCGCGTCCAGGACGACGACCCCTCCATGCACGCGGAGACGGCCGCCTTCCGGAACGCGGGACGGCAGCGCACGTACCGCGGGACGACGATGGTGACCACCCTCTCGCCCTGCTGGTACTGCAGCGGTCTTGTCAGGCAGTTCGGGATCTCCCGGGTCGTCGTCGGAGAGACCGAGACCTTCCACGGCGGGCACGACTGGCTGGCGGAGCACGGCGTCGAGATCGTGCTGCTCGACGATCCCGAGTGCGTGTCCCTGATGCGCGACTTCATCAAGAACCACCCGGCACTGTGGAATGAGGACATCGGTGAGTGAGTCCACCACCCCCCGTACCCCCCGCGTACCGACCGTCGACCTGAGGCCCTGGCTCTCCGGTAACCCGGCGGCCCGCAAGGAGATCGCCCGCACGGTCGACGAGGCCCTCCAGACGGCCGGGTTCCTGCTGGTGACGGGCCACGGGGTCGACCCCGAGTTGCGTACGGCGATCCGCGAGGCCGCCCGCTCCTTCTTCCGGCTGCCCGCCGAGGTGAAGCAGCCGTACACCGCCCAGGTCGGCGGCCGCGGCTGGCTCGGCCCGGGAGCGGAGGCCAACGGCTACTCGGAGGGTACGGAGACACCGCCGGACCTGAAGGAGTCGCTGACGTTCGCGACGCACGAGCCGTTCGACGACCCGGAGACCAACGCCGAGTGGTACGCGCCCAACATCTGGCCGGCCGAGACGCCCGAGCTCCGGAAGCTCTGCGAGGAGTACCTGGCCCGCATGGCGGACCTGGAGAACCATCTCCTCGCCCTCCTCGGCGAGGCCCTGGGCCTGGACCCGGACTTCTTCACCAAGCACATGGACCACCCGACCTACGGCTTCAACATCAACTGGTACCCGGGCACGGAGGTCATCGGCGAGCCGCAGCCCGGCCAGTTCCGCATCGGCCCGCACACCGACTTCGGCACGGTCACGATCCTCGACCGGCAGGCGGGCAAGGGCGGACTGCAGGTCTACACGGACGAGGGCGGCTGGGAGGACGCGCCCTTCGACCCGGCGGCGTTCACCATCAACATCGGTGACCTGATGGCCCGTTGGACGGGCGACCGCTGGCGCTCGGGCCGCCACCGCGTGCTGCCGCCGCCCTCGGACGCCCCCGCCGAGGAGCTGATGTCGCTGGTCTACTTCGGCGAGTGCACCCCGGGGACGCTCGTCGAGTCGGTCCCGGCACCGGTGGGCCGGGTCGCGTACCCGCCGGTCGACTCCCACACGTATCTGCGGGAGAAGCTGGACTCGATCACGGTGGGCTGAACAACGGAAGAAGTCCGTAACTCGACGGACATCAAGCGACGTAATCCGAACCAAGTCCCCCTTGTCGCACCGGTGTTGATAAACCTCACAGCAGCAGAGAGAAGCTGAAGCCAGAGACCGGCCGGACCGCGCCAGGAGGAGATGCCGTGCACGCAGGGCTGCGCGGAGGACTGCGCGGGCGCGGAGCGGTGTTCGACGCTGATCCGCCCGGCCTCGCTCCACGGCTCGTCGGGCTGCTCCCGTTCCAGCACGGGTCCAGTCCGTACGAGCACCCGAAGGAGCTGCCCTTCGTGGTGTTCGCGGGCGGTCGCGGCCTCGGCAAGAGCGCGCTGCTCGACGGACTCCGCGACGCCTACCGGGGCCGTACGCCGGTCGCGCTGATCGACTGCGAGGAGTCCCAGTTCGCCGGGCCGCTCATGGACGACCGGCCCCGCGAGGCCTGGTCGCCCGTGGCGCAGGCGCTGCTGACGATCGCCGAGCAGCTCGCCGAGCCGGTGACCGGCGCCGGGCGGGTTCCCTTCCCGCGGCTCGCGGCGGGGCTGCTGGCCGTCGCGGCGGGCGGCTGGAGCGACCGGGACGTGCCGGGCATCCGGCAGGAGACCGAGCGCATCCTGCTCCTGAACGGCACCGGGGCGCGGGTCGCCGGGTCCGCGGCCCGCTGGGTCGGCCGGGTGTCGGTGAGGCTGACCGCCGCGATGTCCGGTACCGGACCGGTGGCCGAGCCGATCATCGAGGCGGCCCTGGAGGCCTTCTCGGAGGGGGTCTCGCCCACGCACCGCCGGCTGCGGAAGGCGGCGTACTGGTACCGCGACTACCCGAACGCGGGCGGCAGTCCGAAGCTCGGCCTCATCCTGGTCTCCGGCCAGCTCAGGGCGGGCGGCGGCTCCCGCGCACACGCCGAGCACCATCTCGTACGGGCCCTGCTGGCCGATCTCGACGACGCGTACACCGGCGCCCTGCAACGCCCGCACCGGCTCGGGCGACCGGTCGTCCTCGTCGACAACGCGCACACCGCGCCGGGCAGCGCACTGGTCGGGTCGGTGCTGCGGCACCGGGCCGAGGGCATCGCCGACCGGGTGGCGTTCTTCGCGGGCCTGCGCGGCCAGGGCCATCCGGCGCTGCGCGACGCGGTGCGCCGGACGCTGCCCGAGGTGGCCCGGAGCAGCGGCTGGACGCCGGACACGTCCATCTCGTCCCGGGCACTCCTCGTACCGCTGTCGCCGCCGGCCCCGGACGACACCAGGAAGTAGGCCCGGGGTGAGGCGACAGGGTGAGGTTGAGGTCAGGGCCGCTGGCCGGCCTTGTCGACGACGGCCCGGCGCAGAACGGCGGTGTTGCTGGTGACCGTGCCCTTCTTCACGTCGGCGTAGTCCTCGGTGGCCACAGTGCGCTCGCCGAGGAATTCGTGGCTCTCCCTGTCGAAGATCCACTCGTCTCGGCTGGGGTTGTCGGGGTCTTCGCGGGCGATGGCGACACCGCGCCGTCCGGCGGCGTCCACCGCGTCCTCGATCACCGTCACCCCGGGGATCCTGGCGACCGCCCGGAAGAGCGCGGCGCTCTGCTCCGGGGGCACGATCGACTGCTTCAGCAGATCTCCGACCAGCACGAACATCGCCTGATAGGTCTCCTGGCCGCTGTACTTCGGGGCGGTCTTGTACAGGTAGTCGTACATCGCGTCGGGGTCGGTGGGCAGCGTCTTCACGTGGTTGTAGTTGGCGGAGACCTCCCAGCCGCGCTCGCCCGGCTTGACGTCGGGCTCGATGACGAAGGGCTTGCGGCCCACCTCCCGCACGAAGCCGTTGTGCAGCCCGTCCACCGACATCCAGACCTCCAGCCGGTGCAGCGGTTGGATGTCCGTGCTGACCTTGCTGCCGTCCGTCGTCGTCTGCGTGTACGACACCTTGCTGTCCACGTACACGAACTGGTCGTCGCGGATCTCGCCGTACGCGCCGCCCTCGTGCTCGGCCGCCAGCGCGATGTCCTCCAGGAGCGCGACGGTGGCGTTGCCCGTCGCCGGGGCGGTCGCGCGCACTCCGCCGCCGTCGGAGGACGTCGGCAGGACGACGAAGGTGACGGCGGCGGCCGTCGCCACGGCGGCCGCGGCGAGCGCGGGCCGCAGCCACGGGTTCCGCCTGCGGGCGGGTTCCTGCTCGGTGCGCCGGATCTCGGTCATCAGATGCTCCTTGAGGAGTCGGTGACGGCCCGGCGGAAGGTCTTTCTCGGGAAGCTGGTTCATCGGTTTCCCTCCTTCAGGGGCCCGACCGCGGTGATGCGGTCACCTCTCATCTGTCCGCCCCCGTGGGGTGGTTCCATATGTTTCGCGAGTTTCGTCCGCGCGCGGGAGAGCCGTGACCGCACGGTGCCGACGGGCACCCCGAGCGCCTCGGCGGCGGCCCGGTAGTCAAGACCGGACCACACGCACAGCGCCAGCACCTCCCGCTCGGCCCGCCGCAGCTTCGCCAACGCGGTCCGTACGACGGCCAGTTGCGCGGCGTCGTCGAGGCGGTCCGCGACCTCGTCGGCGAAGTCGCGCACCGTCTCGTCCCGGGGCAGCCGGGCGACCGCGGCGGCGTGTCTCCGGGTCGCGCGGCGCGTGTTGCGCGCGACGTTGGTGGCGATGCCGAGCAGCCAGGGCCGCACCGAGCCGCCCTCCTCGTCGAGCTTCTCGCGCAGCCGCCAGGCGTCCAGGAAGGTTAGCGAGACGACGTCCTCGGCCGCCGCCCACTCCCCCGTGAGCCGGTAGGCGTGGTTGTAGACGGAGCGTGCGTACGCGTCGAAGAGATCGGCGAAAGCGTCGTGGTCCCCCGCGCGGATGCGTCTTCGCAGATTCGTGTCCACGCCCTCTACCTGTCCGTACGACGAAGGCCGGTTCCCGTGACTCAGGTCACAGGGAACCGGCCTTCGCGGTCGTCGTGGCGGTCGGCCGTCGTGGCGGTCAGCCGTAGTGGTCTGCCGTCGCGGTCAGACTCCGGCGTAGGAGTGCTTGCCGGTGACGAAGATGTTCACTCCGTAGTAGTTGAACAGCCAGCAGGCGAAGGCGGCGAGGGCGATGTACGCGGCCTTGCGGCCCTTCCAGCCGGCCGTGGCGCGGGCGTGCAGGTAGCAGGCGTACGCGACCCAGGTGATGAAGGACCAGGTCTCCTTCGGGTCCCAGCCCCAGTAGCGGCCCCACGCGTCGCCCGCCCAGATGGCGCCCGCGATGATCGTGAACGTCCACAGCGGGAAGACGGCGGCGTTCACGCGGTACGAGAACTTGTCGAGGGACGCCGAGGCGGGCAGCCGCTCCATGACGGAGGTCGCGAAACGGCCCGGCCTGCCGCCGGTCGCCAGCTTGTTCTCGTACGAGTCCTTGAAGAGGTACAGGACCGTGCTCATGGCGCCCACGTAGAAGACGGCACCGCAGAAGATCGCCGTGGAGACGTGGATGTAGAGCCAGTACGAGTCGAGGGCGGGAACCAACTGGTCGCTGGCGGTGTACAAGACAGTGACGGCGAGACCGAGGTCGAGGAGGACCGTGGTGACCAGGGGGAGTCCGAGCCAGCGGACGTTCTTCTTCAGCGCGAGGAACGCGAGGTACACACCCACGGCGACGGTGGAGAAGGTGATGTTGAACTCGTACATGTTGCCCCACGGCGCCCGCTGCACCGACAGGGCGCGGGTGAGCACGCCGCCGAACTCGATCGCGAAGGCGAGCACGGTGAGGGACACGGCGATACGGCCGTAGAGGTCCCCCTGCTCGTCCCCGCCGTGCGCGCCGGGGCCGTCCGGCACGTCACGAGCGCCGGCGGCGGCCCGCGTGACGACCTTGGGCCGCTCCAGTACGGCGGTGCCGCCCGCCTTCTTCACGGTGACCGCGGGAGCCGCCGCCTTCTTGCCGTCCTCGGTGGCGGTGAGCGCGGCGGCCGTCCGGCTGACCTTGCTGCGGCTGCCGAAGGTCCATTCGGCGATGTACGCGAAGAAGGCCAGCGTGTAGACGGCCATCGCGGAGTAGATCAGCGTGTTGCTGAGGTTCGCGAGGTTTTCGTTGGTCGCGGCGGCGAGCTCGGTTGCGGCGGCGAGAGTCACTTCTCAGCCCCTTCGGCGGCAGGTACGGCGTGGGGTTCGGAGTCGGGAGTGGGGGTGGAGGAGGGGGTGGAGCCGGGCGAAGCCTTTGAGTCAGGAGCAGAGTCAGGGTCAGGAGCAGAGTCGGGGTCCGGAGCAGAGTCAGAGTCGGTGTCCGGGGCGTCGGGCGCGCCCGGAGCCGCGTCGTCGTACAGGAGCCCGGCCAGGGTGCCCAGTTCCTCCGGGACCTTCGCGGACTCGCTGCGGCCGAGGCCGGCCATCTCGACGACGGTGACACCGTCGGGGCCGGTCGTGGCACGCACCCACACGCGGCGGCGCTGGACGAAGAGGGAGGCGGCGAGACCGAAGATGGCGACTAGGGCTCCACCGAGCGCCCAGCCGCTGCCGGGCTGCTGGGTGACCTGGAAGCCGGCCCACTCCTTGATGTCCTTCTCGAAGGTGATCGAGCCCTCGCCGTTCGGGAGCTTCATGGTCTCGCCGGGCTTCAGGTTCTCCCTCAGCTGCTTGCCCTTGGTGTCCTTGAAGCCCTTCATGTGGGACTTGTCGAGCTGGTACACGCTCTGCGGAAGTCCCGAGTCGACGCCCAGGTCACCGTGGTAGGCCTCCAGGTTCAGCACCGGGTTCAGCAGCGCCGGGAACTGCGAGACCACCGCACTGCCGTCCCCTCCGTACGCCGGCAGGAAGAAGGCCTGGAAGCCGAGCTGCTCCCGCTTGCCCTTGGCGTCGCGGTAGCCGTCGAGGACCTTGATCGCGCCGGTGGAGGTGACGTTGGAGTCGAGCGGCAGCAGCGGCACGGCCTGGCTGAAGACGACGTCGCCCTTGCCGTCCCGGACGGTGACGACGGGCGCGTACCCGTGGCTGACGAGGTAGACCTTCGACCCGTCGACCTCCAGCGGGGTGTTGGGCTCGATGGCGGTCTTCTTCTCCTTGCCGTCGGCCCCTTCGCTGTAGGTGACGTCGGCCTTGTAGATGCGCGGGGTGCCCCTGCTGGGGCCCGACGGCTCGTACGTACCGATGAAGTTGTTCAGGGTGAAGCTGAACGGCTCCAGGTCGTCGGTGCTGAAGAGGTTGCCGGACTTGAAGTCGTCGTACTGCGTGAGGGTGTTGGCGAAGCCGTCGCCCTCGATGATCAGCTTGTTGCCCTCGGACTTGAAGAGCTGGCCCCAGGCGAAGGCGATCAGCATCACGATCAGCGCGATGTGGAAGGCGAGGTTGCCGACCTCGCGGAAGTAGCCCTTCTCGGCGGCGACGGCGTCCCCGGCCGTATGGGCACGGAAGCGGCGCTTCCTGAGAAGGGTGAGCGCGGCCTCGCGGACCTGCTCGGGCTCGGCCTCGGTGCGCCAGGTCGTGTACGCGGGCAGCCGGTTCAGCCGCTTCGGCGCGCCCGGCGGGCGGCCGCGGAGCTGGCCGACGAACTGCCAGGTGCGGGGCACGATGCAGCCGACGAGCGAGATGAACAGGAGGATGTAGATCGCCGAGAACCACACCGAGCTGTAGACGTGGAAGAGGCCGAGCTTCTCGTAGATCGGCCCGAGCGTGGTGTGGCGCTGCTGGAAGTCCTCGACCTTGGTCACGTCGGTCCCGGACTGCGGGATGAGCGAGCCGGGGATCGCGCCGAGCGACAGCAGGAAGAGCAGGATCAGCGCGACCCGCATGGAGGTCAGCTGCCGCCAGAACCAGCGGGCCCAGCCGAGGATCTCGCGGCCCGTCCAGGCGAGCCAGCCCGCGGCGCCGGGGGCGCGCGAACCGCCGAAGGAGCCGGGCACCGCCCGCTCCACGGGCGCGGTGGACAGCTGAGCCCCGGCCGCGCCGAGCTCACTCGCGTCCCGCGCCTCGGTGCTGTTCTCTTCCCTGCTGCTCTCTTCCCCGCTCTTCTCTTCCTTGGTCCGCACGTCAGTGTCCCGTGTCGTGCTCATGGATCAGACCCCTACCGTGAAGCCGTTGGACCAGCCCTGCATCTCCTGCACGATGCTGTCCCACGCACCGGTCAGCAGGAGCAGACCGGTCGCAATCATCATGCCGCCGCCGATACGCATCACCCACACGTAGTGGCGCTTGACCCAGCCGAAGGTACCGAGCGCCTTGCGGAAGGCGACCGCGGCGAAGACGAAGGGCACACCGAGGCCGAGGCAGTACGCGACCGTCAGTATGGCCCCGCGGCCCGCGCTCGCCTGGTCGGAGGAGAGCGCCAGCACGGAGGCGAGGGCCGGGCCGATGCAGGGTGTCCAGCCGATCCCGAAGAGCGCGCCGACGAGGGGGGCGCCGACGAGCCCGGCCGCCGGCCGCTTGTGGAGGCGGAATTCGCGCTGGGTGACCCAGGGCATCAGGCCCATGAAGAAGAGACCCATGAGGATCATGAGCCCGCCGAGCACCTTGGAGAGGGTGCTCTGGTATTCCTGCAGGGTCGAGCCGAAGTAGCCGAACAGCGCGCCGCCGGAGACGAACACGGCGGTGAAGCCGAGTACGAAGAGCGAGGCGCCGGCGAACATCCGTCCGCGCCGGGCCTCGGCCAGGTCGGTGCCGCTGATGCCGGTGACGTACGAGATGTAGCCGGGTACGAGCGGCAGGACACAGGGCGAGAAGAAGGAGACCAGACCGCCGAGCATGGCGATCGGGATGGCGAGTATCAGGGCCCCGTTGAGGACGGTCTGATTCAGATCGGTGGCTGCGGCGAGGAGCACGTCAGGTCACTTCTCCGCGAGGATCGGCTTGAGCATCTTGCGGAGCTTCTCCTCGCTGAGTGCCGACAGCGAGCGTGCCGCGACCTTCCCGTCCCGGTCGAGGACGAGCGTGGAGGGGATGGTCTGCGGGTTGAGCGTGCCCTTCTTGAAGCGGAGCATCAGCCGGCCCGTCGGGTCGTACAGACTCGGGTACGTGACCCCGTACGACTTCTCGAAGGCCACCGCGGGACCGGTGTTGGTGTCGCGGGTGTTGATGCCGACGAACTGCACGCCCTGGTCCTTGACGTCGGCGTCGACCTTGACGAAGTTCTTCGCCTCCAGGCGGCACGGCCCGCACCAGGAGCCCCAGACGTTCAGGACGACGATCTTGCCCTTGTAGTCGGCGACGTCGAGCTGCTTGCCGTCGATGGTCTCGCCCGACAGTTCGGGGGCCGGAATCCGGTCGGCCTTCGCGACCGTGGCGATGCCGTCGGTGCCGGTGACGAACCCGGTGCCGCCGCCTCCCCCTTTGGTTCCCCCGGACCCGCAGGCGGACAGGAGCAGTGCCGCGACGGCGGCCCCGCTGGTCAGCAGGACTGCGCGGCCCCGGGTTCGGTTCGGGCTCTGAGGCGTGCGGCGGTCAGGCTGAGGGGTCCGATTCGAGCGCTGGTGGGCGCGGCTGGCGGCACTCATGTGAAAAGTTTCGCATGTCCGTTCCGGGGATCTTGCGCACCCCCCTTGCGGGCGCAAACCCGCATTTCAGGCGGCGTTTCGGACCGCGTCCCCGACACCGTTCCCGGCGGCCGTCAGGCGGCCTGTCCCGAGCCCTTCGCGGAACCGCTGCCCGAGTTCGGGGCGACCTCGCCGAGGAACTCTTTCCAGCCACCCACCGGCTCCTGCCCCACGCCCAGCGACCGAAGCTTGTCGAGGACAGCCGGGTCCTGCACGTCCAGCCAGTCCACGAACTGGCGGAACGACACCAGCCGTACGTCCTTCTTGCCGGCCATGTGCTTCAGCGCACCCTCGACGGCGTCCATGTAGATGCCGCCGTTCCACTCCTCGAAGTGGTTACCGATGAAGAAGGGCGCGCGATTCGTCTCGTACGTGCGGTTGAAGCCCGCGATGTACGCCTCGGTCGCCTGCTTGCGCCAGGCCGGGTAGTTGGCGGGCGGCGCCTTGGTGGAGTTGACCGACTGGTTGGCGAGGATGTTGTAGTCCATCGAGAGGACCTCGAAGGTGTGGCCGGGGAACGGGATCGCCTGGAGCGGGAGGTCCCAGAGGCCGCCGTTCTTGCCGGGCCAGATCTGGAGGCCGCCGGGCGAGGACGCGTCGTAGCGCCAGCCGAGCTCGCGGGCGGTGGGCAGCAGGTTGCTCTGGCCCTTCAGGCAGGGGGTGCGGCCGCCGACGAGTTCCTTGTCGTAGTCGAAGGGCAGCGCGGGCACGTCTGCCTCGGTCCAGCCCGTGTGCGTACGCCACTCCTTGACGAAGGACTTCGCCTGGGCGATCTCGCTCTTCCACTGCGCGGGCGTCCAGTTCTCGACCGAGCCGGAGCCGCCGCAGAAGTGACCGTTGAAATGCGTGCCGATCTCGTGGCCGTCGAGCCAGGCCTGCCGCACGTGTCCCAGCGTCGACTTGATGTGCGGGTCCGTCAGATATCCGATGTCGGAGGCGCCCGGCGCATTGTTCGGCGGAAGGTACTTGCGCTTTTTCGACTCGGGCAGCAGATAGATCCCGGAGAGAAAGAACGTCATACGCGCGTCGTGCTCTTCGCCGAGTTTCAGAAACCGCTCGAAGAGGCCGTTGCCCACATCCCCCGCACCGTCCCATGAGAAGACCACGAACTGCGGCGGGGTCTCGCCGGGCTGGAGCGGCACGGGCTTGCCGGGCTGCTTGGGCTGCTTGCCGGTGAAGGAGGTGGAGCCGTCACCCAGGGGCCGGGCGGGGCGAGCGGTGCTGCCGTTTCCGGAACCGCCCCCGGTCTCGGGACCATTCCCCAACGCGGTGCCACAACCGGTGAGTCCGACAGCCGCCGCGGCACCGACGCCGAGTCCCAGCATTCCCCTTCGACTGATGTCGCGCATTCCAACCCCATTCGTCGCGCCCTGTCCCCGTGCCTGATGCACATCGGATTAGAGGGCGCGACGAACGTGGGGGTTCCACACAACTCGCGCATATTTCGGTGACTTTACGAGGATGAACCCGTAACACCCAGAACGGAACCGAACCACCCGGAATGCCGTCTACATAGGGCTACAGGCGAGCCCCGCAAGGGGCTCGCCTTAGGGGCGCGGGGAACTGCGCGCCCAGCCCCCACCGGGCGGCACATCGAACGCAACCTAAAGCCAGCCCTACGCCCCGAAAGCCTTGCCGCCACCCTTGACCGGCTTAGCCCCTGCAAGGAGATGCACCGGCACAAGATCCCGCGCCGGCTCGCTGTACCCCACGGACACGATCTTGTCGCCCTGGTACGTGAACGTCGTCAGAGACGCAAGCGTGCACTGCCGCTTCCGCGGGTCGTGCCACAACCGCCGCCGCTCCACGAAGGACCGAAGAATCCAGATCGGCAGCTGATGACTGACGCACACGGCCTCATGCCCCCGCGCGGCGGCCTTCGCCGCATCCACCGCGCCCATCATCCGTACGACCTGCTCCACGTACGGCTCGCCCCAGGACGGCTTGAAGGGGTTGACGAGGTGCTTCCAGTTCTCGGGCCTGCGCAGCGCGCCGTCGCCGACCCCGAAGGTCTTGCCCTGGAAGACGTTCTCGGCCTCGATCAGCCGGGCGTCGGTCGTGAGGTCGAGGCCGTGCGCCGCGGCGATCGGGGTGGCCGTCTCGCGCGCCCGCTCCAGCGGCGAGGAGACGACATGCGTGATGTCCCGGGAGGCGAGGTGCTCGGCGACCCGCTCGGCCATCCGCTCGCCGAGCTCGGACAGGTGGTAGCCGGGCAGCCGCCCGTACAGAACCCCGTCCGGGTTGGCGACCTCTCCGTGCCTCATCACGTGTACGACGGTGATGTCACTCATGCTGCCGTGGCCTCCGCTGCTGCCCGCGCCGCCGCCGGAAGGGCGTCGGCGATCCGCTGTACCGCCCGCTCGTCGTGCGCCGTCGAGACGAACCAGGATTCGAACGACGACGGCGGCAGGTAGACGCCCTGCGCCAGCATCGAGTGGAAGAACGCGGTGAAGCGGTACGACTCCTGCGTCTTCGCGTCCTCGTAATTACGTACGTCCCTGTCGGTGAAGAAGACGGAGAACATGTTGGACGCGTTCTGCAGCCGGTGCGCCACACCTTCCTTGGTGAGGGCGTCACCAACGAGCGTACGGATCTGCTCGGACACCGCGTCGACCTTCGCGTACGCGGCGTCGTCGAGCAGTCGCAGCTGCGCGATCCCGGCGGCGGTCGCGACGGGGTTCCCGGACAGGGTGCCGGCCTGGTAGACGGGCCCGGCGGGCGCGAGGCGCGCCATCACATCCCGCCGCCCACCGAAGGCGGCGGCCGGGAAGCCCCCGCCCATGACCTTGCCGAAGGTCATGAGGTCGGGCTCGACCCCGTCGATCCCGTACCAGCCGGCCTTGCTCGTGCGGAAGCCGGTCATCACCTCGTCGGAGATGAACAGGGCGCCGTTCGCGGCGCAGGCGTCCTTGAGCCCCTGGTTGAAGCCGGGACCCGGCGGCACGACGCCCATGTTGCCGGGCGAGGCCTCCGTGATCACACAGGCGATCTCACCGGGGTGGGCGCTGAAAGCCGCGTGCACGGCATCGAGGTCGTTGTACGGCAGGACGATGGTGTCGCCCGCCTGGGCCCCGGTGACGCCGGGGGTGTCGGGCAGCGCGAAGGTGGCGACCCCGCTGCCCGCGGCGGCCAGCAGCGCGTCGACGTGCCCGTGGTAGCAGCCGGCGAACTTGATCACCTTGGCGCGCCCGGTGAATCCGCGCGCGAGACGGATGGCGGACATGGTCGCCTCGGTGCCGCTGGACACCAGACGGACCTGCTCGACGGGCTCGACCCGGGCGACGATCTCCTCGGCGAGCACGACCTCGCCCTCCCCCGGCGTACCGAAGGAGGTACCGCGGGACACGGCCGCCTGGACCGCCTCGATCACCTCGGGCCGGGAATGGCCGAGGATCATCGGTCCCCAGGAACAGACGAGATCCACATACTCCCTCCCGTCGGCGTCCGTCAGGTATGGACCGTTACCGGACACCATGAACCGGGGCGTACCGCCCACCGCGCGGAAGGCGCGGACGGGAGAGTTCACGCCGCCGGGGGTCACGGCCGCCGCACGGTCGAAGAGGGTCTGGGAGACCGGCGCCTCGTAGGGGTACGGCACGGCCTCCCCCGCCCGGGGCGACGTGCCGCTGGAGTTGTTGTTCGCCTCTGCCATGCCTCTCAGCGTACGGCCCGGCGCACGCCGCTCCGGCCCGCCCCGGACGCCGAAGCAAGGTCGTTCCGGGCTCCGGCGGCCATGGTTCGGCCCCGCCTGCGGGGCGGCCCCGGAATGGTCCGACTTGAGCTTCGACCGCCGGGTATACCCTGCTGCCACACGGTACTTTCACGCCGCTGCCCCCTCTTCGCTGGTCACGGCGGGAACGAACTACCTAGACTCCCTGAAGGTGCCGTTCCCGGGGGTGGTTGACCCACAGGGGCGGGCCTGGCCTCAGCGATGGACAAGTGTTTTAGCGCACGTTTCGGCGGGCGGCCGCGGGGGAGGTCACTGTCACGATGATCGGGTTGCGTGGCGGGGGTCGCGCGCCTTGGAAAAGCAGTCGGGTGGAGATATGCATCGCGGTGGCGGACTGGGCGAGGGGACCGATGACCTCGGTCCTCGGCGTGCCCGGCGGGGGAAGCACCGGCGCGAGGCGGAAGCGGCCGAGGCACGTCAGACACAGGGATCGCAGGGCGAGCCTGAGCGGATCGACCCCTCGGCGCGTATGGATGGTATGGACTACACGGACCGCGGGGCAGACCAGCTCAGGCCAGGAAGCGGGAATGGTGGCCGGGTGGGGGTGACGTACAAATACTTCGGGGCCCCGGACGGCGCGACCGCCGCTCGCGTCCCGATCTCCATGCGACCCGAGGAACTCGGCGGCGACGAGCTCGGCATGAACGGCATGTTCACGAAGATCAAGCCGGAGACGATGGCCGCGATGGTCCTCACCGGCATCGAGGGCATACCTCTGCACAAGGTGCCCCCACTGGAACTCGTGGTCCTCCACCCCGACTACGCCGTCGTCAAGCTCCCCATGACCGTCGTCGACCCCCTCCGCGGCATCGGCGAGGAAGCCGTCGGCGCGGCGGCCTTCATCTGGTCGACGGTCCCGGACCGCGGGGGCCCGCGCGACGCGTTCAACGTGTACCAACTGCTGCACGAGTGGCAGGACTTCAGCCACCGGCTGCATGAGGCGGGGCATCAGCCTTATTGCCTTGTGTGGCCGTGAGCCGGGATTTCACTGACAGCGGGCGAGGTCTTCCGACCTCGCCCTTTTTCAGTGCCGGAGAGGGTCCGTCAGGACTCGGAAGCCGAGCTGGGGAGGCTCGTGGTGTCGGGGCGCGCCTGGTGCAGGCAGTACTTCAACCGCTTCAGGTAGTCGTCGAAGGGCTCGTCCGGGGTCCATGCCTCATAGGCGGTGGTTTGTGCCGCCAGGGCCAGGTTGAGGTGCAGTGCCGCCGTGAGGGAGTCGGCTTCGGGGGCGCGGGAGGTCATCCAGTCGCGCAGGTCGTCGGAGAACTGTCCACCGACGACGTCCCAGCTCGACTTCGCCAGGGCCGGGGACTGGGCCTTCAGCCGTAGTTGCATCGGCAGTCGGTCGCCGAGGAGTTCGTTGAAGCCGACCAGGATCGCGGTCAGTGCTTCCCACAGGGGTTCGTCGGTGGGGCGGGCCGCCATGATCGCCCGCCAGTGGTCGCGTTCCTCGGGGTCCTGGTCGAAGACGACGGCCTCCTTGCCGGCGAAGTAGTTGAAGAACGTGCTGCGGGAGACGCCGACGGCGGTGGCGATCTCCTCGACGCTGACCGCCTCGAACCCGCGCTCGTCGAACATCTGGAGCGCGGCGGACCGGATGGCGCGCCAGGCCGCCAGCTTCTTCTGTTCACGCAGGTTCATCGCTCATCCTCCCGCCCGGAGTCTACACAGCTGGACTCAGTCCACATAGTTGCACTCAGTCCAAAGTTCTGTATGTTGGGGACACGACGCGGATACGGCCCTCCGGATGACCTGGCCGCCGCTGTCGCAAACCCATCGCCCTCCCCGGCCGTGCTCAAACAGTGCTGTCGGCACCCAGAAAAGTGAGCCAAGCGAATGCCGAACCCCGACGCGATCGTCCGTGCGTTCATCGAGGAGTGGAACGTTCCCGCCCCCGACCCGGACCAGCTCAGCAAGCACTTCGCGGAAGACGCCGTCTACCACAACATCCCGCTGGAACCCATCGTCGGCCGCACCGCCATCCGCGACGCCTTCGCGGACTGGCTGCCCAACTTCGATTCCACCGTCTGGGAGATCCACCACCAGGCCGCGTCCGGCAACGTGGTCCTGAACGAACGCACCGACACGTACCACTCCGGCGAACGTGTGACCCCGGCCCGGGTCATGGGCGTCTTCGAGGTCACCGACGGCCTCATCACCGCCTGGCGCGACTACTTCGACTCCGCCGACATCCCCCTGATCCTCGGCCAGTAGAGCCCGACCGAGTCCGCGTAGTACGGATCCCGGGCGGCCGACGCCTCCGCCGCCCGGGATCCGCCGCGTTCCGCTACTCGCCCCCGAGGCGTCGGGACGGCAGACGGTCAGCGGTTCGGTTCGTAGGTGAGTTGTTTGACCTTGCGCAGCGTCAGGGCGGTCTCCACGGTCTGCACACCGTCGAGGACTCCGATCTTCTCGCTCAGGTACGTGTAGAGCTCGCCCGTACTGGAGCCGGCGACTGAGGCGACGAGGTTGGCCTGGCCGGTGACGGCGGCGGCGAAGCGGACCTCGGGGTGTGCTGCCAGCGCCCGTCCGACGGCATCGAGCGCGGAGGGGGTGACGGTGAGCCAGAGCATCGCGCCGACGCCGAGGCCGAGAGATTCGCTGTCGTGCTGCACGTCGCAGTAGAGGACACCCGTGGAGAGCAGGTGCTCCACGCGCCGCTTGACCGCGGACTCCGGCTGGCCGGTGCTGTTCCGCAGTTCGCTGAAGGTGGCTCGTCCGTCGCGCCGCAGCACGGCGAGCAGTGCTTCGTCGGCTCCGTCGAGGGAGACGGCAGCGGCCGCCGGCTCGACGCGCGCAGGACGCAGTGCTGCCTCCTGGTCGGGATCGAGGGCCTGGGTCTTGTCGAGCCAGCCGAGTGGGCCGCCGAAGAAGGAGCGCAGCATGCAGTGGGCACTGACCGAGATCACCCTGGGCGTGCGCTGCAGGCGGTCGAAGAGCAGTTCGTCGCGCTCCTGCGGGCTGCGCGGCTTCATGGCGCACAACACCTCGGTGCCGCCGGAGATCAGATAGACGTAGGAGCTGTCGGAGCGCCGGGCCAGTGCCGCCGCGAGCTGTTCGGCCACGTCGGGGGTGCAGCGCAGCCGGACGATCCAGGTCTGCCGGCCGAGCAGGCTCTCGTCGGTCATGCCGACCACCCTCAGCCCGGCGGTGGTGCGCAGCTTGCGGAAGCGACGGGCGATGGTCTGGTCGGACACTCCGAGGACCTCGGCGATACGGCTGAACGGCGCGCGCCCGTCGGCCTGGAGGGCGTGCAGCAGCTTCAGGTCGAGGGCGTCGAGGGAAGGGGGCTCCACCGGTGGTCTCCTGCTGCGAGAAGGTGCTGCTCACGTTATGTCGTACTGCGGCGCCCATGGCCCGGGACCGGGGGGAGTTGGTCCCGGGCCACGCTCCGGCGCCGTACCCGTCTCCGCGGATGGCGCCCCTACCGGTCCGGCGGTCACCTGCCCGGTTGTCCGGTCCTGTACGTATGTGCAGCCGTTGGTGTCAGCCTTCCTGGTGGTTGCCCTGCAGGACGGGCGCCCCGGGGCCCTGAGGCTGTGCCGCTGCCCGACAGGTCGCGGCGGGGTTTCCGGCGGCGTGACGGCCGTTGGCGGCACTGTCGCCAACGGTGGCCGGAGGAGCCGGGTGCTGCGGGCGGCGCAGCAGGAGCACCCCGACGACGGCGGCCAGCAGAGCAAGGACGGCGGAGACGAACAGGCACAGCCGGAGTCCGTCGACGAATGCCTCGGACACGGCGCCCAGGACACGGGGCGCGTCGGCGCCGAAGTCAGTGCCGCCGACGGCGCTCAGCCCGCCGGTGTCCGCGACCGCGGTGACGTGCCGGACCGTTGCCTGGGTCAGACCTGCGTCGGTGAGGTGGCCGGGCAGGGCGTCCACGGCCTTGGTGGACAGCAGGGCGCCGAGGATGGCGGGGCCGAGCGCGGCGCCGACCTGGCGGAAGGCGTTGTTGCCGGCCGCGGCCATGCCGGCCTGGTGTCGCGGTACCGAGCTGACCGCGGTGGCGGTCATCGGAGTGATGACGAAGGCCATGCCCAGGCCGAGCAGGGCCAGCCGCCAGGCCAGGGAGCCGAACGAGGTGTCGGTGTCGATCGTGGTGAGCGACAGCAACGCACCCGCGGAGACCAGCAGGCCGCCGGGGATCAGAACGCGCGGGGAGACCCGGTGCACCAGACGCCCGACGGGCGCGCCGAGCAGCAGCGGCATCATGGAGACCATCAGCAGCCGCCGGCCCGATTCCAGGGTGGAGAGCTGCTGCACCATGCCGAAGTAGAGGCTGAGGGCGAAGAAGAACCCGATCAGTCCGAGGAAGCTGATCATGGCGATGAGGGTGGTGGCCGTGAAGGCCGGGCTGCGGAACAGCGTCAGGTCCAGCATCGGACTGCTGCTGCGCCGCTCCACCAGGACGAACGCGACCGCGCTGACCGCGGCGGTGGCCAGGGCCACCATCACCTTCGCGTCCGTGAAGGAGGCGACGCCGCCTTCGATGATCCCGTACACCAATGCGGTGATCGCCAGTGCCGCGGTGATCTGGCCCGGCCAGTCCAGTCGGCGTGCGCCCGGGGCGCGGGAGTCGGCCGGTAGTTTCGCCGCGCATGCCATCGCGAGCAGCGAGGCGGGGATGGGCAGGAGGTAGATCCAGCGCCACGCGACGTGGTCGAGGATCACTCCGGCGATGAGGGGGCCGAGGGCCAGCGCCGCCGTGAGCGACGTGGCCCACAGTCCGATGAACTTGCCGCGTTCACGCGGGTCGGGGACCACGTGGCTGATCAGCGCCAGTGTCGTGGGCAGCAGCGCGGCCGAGCCGAGCCCGGTCAGCGCCTGGCCGGCCCACACGACCTCGATCGACTGTGCGCACAGCGCGACCAGGGCGCCAAGCCCGCTCAGCCCCAGGCCCGCCTGGAACACCTTCTTGCGGCCGTGGACATCACCGAAGACGCCCGCGGTCAGGATCAGGGCGGCCATGGGCAGCACGAACGCGACCGACACCCAGGAAAGCTGCGAGGTCGATGTGTCCAGCGCCCGCTGGATGGCGGGCAGACTCGCCGAGACGGTGGTCACCGGCAGATAGGCGACGAACACACCGACACAGGCCATGACGAGCGTGGCCGCCCGCCGCTCCTGTGGCGCGTTCGCCGTTGTCGTGACGTTCACAGAACTCTCCCTTACAGCGCCGGGCGCTGCGGTCGGCTGACTTCCGCCGCCACCTTCCGACCTGCCGGGAGGCTGAAGCCAGCCACGGCTTCGATTTTCCCGAGAATCCGACATCGGAGCGCCTCATAAAGAGAAAGTTCGACACCGAGGTCGACGTGCCCACAATTCAGTTCGTTCGGTCAAGGGCGATAATCATCACACCCTCCCGCGGGCCATAAGCACGGCTTTACCGGTGATACGTTTGGCAGCGAAACAACCGTTCTCCCGTTGAGATTCGGCCAAGGATCCGGGCACGGAAACCACCACTCGCAATACCCGCTTCGGCACCTCCATGCCCGCACACCTACAAAAGAAATGGACTCTGACATGAGCGCGTTCGTACTGTTCGAGAGCAAGAAAGTCATAGACGCCGAAAAGCTCAAGGAATACACGACACTGGCGCCTGCGGTCGTCGCCAAATTCGGCGGTACGTACCGAGTGATTGCAGGAAACCCGTTCAGGATCGAGGGTGACTGGAATCCCGACTATCTGGTGATGCTCGAGTTCCCTTCGGTCGCGCAGGCCAAGGCCTGGTACGACTCTCCCGAGTACGCGCCGCTGTTGCAGATGCGTCTGGACAGCTGTGACTCCACCGGCGTGATCATCGAGGCGCTTCCGGCTGCCGTCTGAGAGCCCGACCAACCCTTTCTGAGCGAGGAGAAAGAATGAAGCTGGACGCCGACCGTGCTCGCTGCGAGGGACACGGCCTGTGTGAGGACGTCGCCCCGGAGGTGTTCGAGCTCGATGACGACGCCGTTGTCGTCCTGCTGCACGAGGAAGTCCCCGAGGAGTTGGAGCGGAAGGCGGAGGCCGGGGCGCGGGTGTGCCCGGTCGCCGCGTTGCGGGTGACGGCGTGAGTCCGCGCACTGTCGTTGTCGTGGGCGGTTCCATCGCCGCTCTCACCGCCGCGGAGACCCTCCGGCTGGAGGGCTTCGACGGCAGCATCGTCCTTCTGGGCGACGAAGACCGTCCGCCCTACACGCGCGTGCCCCTGTCGAAGGAGGTGCTGGCCGGCCGCCGACCGGTGAGCGACCTGGCCCTGCCCGCGCCGTCCGCCGATGTCGACGTACGGCTGCGGACCGCGGCCACAGGGCTCGATGTCGTAGCCAGGCGGATCTTCACCTCGCACGGCGAGGTGCCCTACGACGGCCTGGTCATCGCCACGGGTGCCCGTGCGCGCACGATCGGCGCACCGGAGCAGAAGGAGCACGTTCTGCGCTCGTACCAGGACGGTTCCAGACTGCGCGGCGACCTGGCCACAGCCCGCTCGGTGCTGGTGGTCGGTGGGGGCTTCCTGGGCACGGAAATCGCCTCCACCTGCCGTGAACTGGGCAAGGAGGTCACCCTCGTCGACCAGAATCCCGTGCTGGAGCGGTTATTGGGGCCGACGCTGGCGGGTTTCGTCCGTAGCGCGGCCGTACGAGCCGGTGTCCGCCTCATCACCGCACCCGGCGGCGTCCGGCTGCTGGGCACGCCCACGCCCAGTGCCGTCGAACTCGCCGACGGCCGACGCCTGGAGGCGGACCTGGTCGTGTCCGCGGCCGGTGACGTCCCGAACGTCGAATGGCTCACCGGCTCCGGTGTCCTCCTGCGCGGCGGGGTCGTCGTCGACGAACGATGCCGGGTGCGCCCGGAGGTCGTGGCCGCCGGGGACGTGGCCGCCTTCCCCACGGGAAACGGTGCGTCGACCAGGGTCCCGTCCTGGACCAACGCCATCGAGCAGGCCCGGGCCGCCGCCCGCGCGCTGCTGCACGGCGATCGGGCACCGGTGTACCACCGGGCGCAGTACTTCTGGACCGAGCAGTTCGGCCTCGACATCAAACTGGCCGGTTCGCTGCCTCCCCTCGGGCCGCCCGTTGTCCTCGACGGCGGTCTCGATCAGGGATCCGCGCTGCTGGCCTGGCCGGATGCGACGGCTCCCCGCCAGATCGCGGCCGTCAACCACGCCACGCCACCGGCCAGGTTGAAGCGCCTGGTGCGCGGGCCGCACCTCGCCAGGACCGCTTGAGCGTCTCAAGCCCATCAGACATGTCTCAAGCCCATCAGACATTCGGAGACAGCCAAACATGACCCCCACCCAAGTCCCTTCCCTGGACCTGGACATGTTCACCGACCGGCAACTGCTCGACCCCTACCCCGCATACGCCCGGCTGCGGGCCGCGGGCCCGGCGGTCCGCCTCACCGCCCACCAGGTGTGGGCCGTGTCCGCCTACGACCACGTCAGGGAGGTGCTGTCCGACCACGACACGTTCTCCTCCGCACCCAACCCCGGCATGGAACCCGACCGGCCCGACATGCCCAGGGGCGGAGTCCTGGGCAGCGACCAGCCCGACCACACCCGGCTGCGCGCGATCGTCTCGCAACAGCTGTCCCCCCGCGCACTGCGCGGCCTGCGTACGGGCATCGAGGACCGGGCCCGTCAGTACGTCGCCGGCCTCGTCCGACGCGACACCGTCGACGTGGTCACCGACCTCGCGCGCCCCTTTCCCCTGGAGATCGTCGCCGACCTGATCGGCCTGCCACCGGAAGGCCGGGAGAACCTGCTCACGCTCGCCAACGCCGCCACCAACTCCTTCGGGCCGGCCAACCGCCGCACCCTCGACGGCCTGCCTCGCATCGCCGAGATCTACTCCTACATCGGCACCGCGATGAGCCGGGACAGCATCGCCCCCGGCAGCTGGGGCGCCGCCCTCTACGAGGCCGTGGACGACGGCCGGATCTCGGAGCGCGACGGGATCGAGACACTGCGCACCTACGTGGTCGCGGGCTTCGACACCACCATCCACACCGTCGGCAGCGCCCTCTGGCTGCTCGCCACCCACCCGGACGCCTGGCAGGCGCTGCGCGCCGATCCCACGCTCGCCCGCCCCGTGATGGAGGAAACGCTCCGCCTGGAGACACCGCCCGGGTTCATGGCCCGCGCCGCCACCCGCGACGTCGACTTCCACGGCGTCCCACTCGCCCAAGGTGACCGGGTGCTCGCCATGCTGGCATCCGCCAACCGCGACGAAACCCATTACCCCGCCCCGGACACGTTCGACATCCACCGCAACCCCACCGACCACCTGGCCTTCGGCTACGGCGTCCACGGCTGCGGCGGACAGGGCCTGGCCCGCATGGAAGTGACCGCCATCCTCACCGCCCTCGCCGAACAGGTCGAACGCATCGAGCTGTCCGGCGAACCGGAACGTCTCCTCAACAACACGATGCGCGGATTCGTCCACCTGCCCGTGAACTTCGTTCCCGCGGCATGAACGAACAGCCGGCCGCCGTGCCGACGAAGGATCCGCATGGCGGCGGGTCATCGAGACCGCCGGCCTTCCCGGGCTGTCCCGGCTCTGAAGGTCTGTTGGGGTCTACTGCGGTCCACTCGCCGGCTGGCCTCCGGTAGCCCCTGCGGCTCCGGGAATGTCCGCTCCCGCCTCGCGCGTGCGGTACGGCGTGCGGTACTCGCTAGGGCTGATGCCGTGTTCCCTCTTGAACGCGGCGCTCAGGGCGAAGGCGTTGGCGAATCCGACGCGGGTCGCGATCGCGGCGAGGGTGGTGTCGGGCTCGCGGAGCAGGTCGGCGGCGAGGGCGAGGCGGCGTTCCCGCAAGTAGGTCATCGGGGGCCGGCCGACGAGGGCGGTGAAGCGGCGGGCCAGGTTCGCCCGGGACACACCGGTTTTGGCCGCCAGGGCGGGCAGGGTCCATGAGTAGGCGGGGTTGGCCTGCAGCAGGCGCAGGGCGGGCCCGGCCACCGGGTCGCTGTGGGCCCGGTACCAGGCGGGGACGTGGGCGCCGGGGCGGGTGAGCCAGGCGCGCAGGGCGGTGATGAGCATCAGGTCCAGCGTCCGGTCCAGCAGGACCTGCCGGCCGGGTTCCTCGCGGGTGATCTCCTCGAACGCCGTCACGCTGACCGGGCAGCTGCCCAGGTCCGCCCCGATGACGGCCAGCGGTGGCAGCGCCGCCAGCAGCCGGCCCGGCACGCCGTTGTCCACGGTGTAGAGGCCGCTCAGCAGCACCGTGCTGTCCGGCCCGGCGGCGTCCCAGGCGTCCGCGCCCGGAACCCGCACGGCGACCGGTTCGTCGCTGCCCACGGCCGTGCAGCGGCCTCCGGCGCGGAGCACCACCTCCGGCTCGGTGGCCGGGTCGTCCGCGAGCACGTACGGCGAGCCCCCGCACAGCACCGCGACGTCACCGGGCGCGAGCCGCACGGGGTCGCGGCCCTCGGGGAGCACCCAGGCCGAGCCGCGCAGGAGCACCGCCAGCGACAGCGGCGAGCCGTCCTCCAGGCGGGCCGCCCAGGAGCCGGAGAGGGACGACTGGTGGAAGATCGCACCACTGGTCCGTACGCCGTTCAGGAGGTCCGTCAGCGGATCCGTGCCGGTCAGATCGAGGGGATCCATGCCGGGCAGCGTAGACGAACGGGCAGGTGTGGGTACGTGTGCGAGTGCGCGGACGAATGAGTTGTGAGTGCGTGGACGAATGAGTATGGACGTGAGTCCGACTGGTATGGGCGGGGTCGGCGGCGGCTGGTTCTGTTGATGCCATGAGCGACGAGATGATCCTGGTCACCGGTGCTACGGGCAAGACCGGCCGCCGTGTGGTGCGGCTGCTTCATGAGCGGGGCGCGGCGGTCCGTGCGGCGTCCCGGTCCGGTACGCCGTCCTTCGACTGGGCGGACCGCTCCACCTGGGAGCGGGCGCTGCAAGGCGTGACGGCGATGTACCTGGTCGCCCCGGACCTCGGCGGCCCGCAGGCCACGCAGGACATCACCGCTCTCGCCCGGCAGGCCGCGGCGGCCGGGGTCCGGCGCGCGGTACTGCTGTCCGTGCCCGACGGCGGCACCGGCCACGAGCCCGTCCTGGCCGCGGAGCGGTCGCTGGGCGAGGCGGGCCTGGAGTGGACCGTGCTGCGGCCGCGCTGGTTCTCGCAGAACTTCAGCGAGGACTTCCTGCTCGACCCCGTCATGAGCGGCGAGGTACGGCTGCCGGCCGGGGACGGCAAAGAGGCGTTCGTCGACGCCGAGGACATCGCCGAGGTGGCCGTCGCCGCGCTCACCGAGGACGGGCACGACGGTTGGTGCTACGAACTCAGCGGGCCCCGGCTGATGAGCTTCGGGGACGCCGTCGCGGAGATCGCCCAGGCCGTCGGCCGCGACATCGGGTACGTACCGCTGACCGTCGAGGCGTACATGGACGAGCAGCGCGCGCACGGGGTGCCCGAGGAGTGGGTCCAGCTGTCGGCCGGCCTCTACGACTACGTCCGCTCCGGCGGCCTGGCCTCCCTCAGCGACGGCGTGCAGCGCGCCCTCGGCCGGCCGCCGCGGGACTTCTCCGACTACGCCAAGGCCACCACCGCACAGGGTGTCTGGAACATCTGACACCCATTCAACCAACCCATTCAACTGTCTGACGCCTACCTGACCTTCCGGGCAGGGGAGCTCCGCAAGGACCTCCCCTGCCCGGATTTTTTGTCCATACGGCATTCGCATCACATACGGCAAAGGAGAAGTACGTGAGAGGACTGCACGGCAAGAGGATCGTCATCGCCGGTGGCGCCACCGGCATCGGTGCCGCGACGGCCACGCGGCTCGCCGAGGAAGGTGCGTCGGTCGTCGTCGGCGACATCAACCTGGATGCGGCGAAAGCGACCGCAGGACGGATCATCGACGCCGGCGGCACCGCGCTCGCCGTCGGGTTCGACCTGGCCGACGAAAGCTCCATCCAGGCCCTGATCGGCCGGGCCGTCACCGAACTCGGGGGAATCGACGGGCTCTACAACGTCGGCGCCGACCTGTCCGGGGACACCATGGGCCGTGACACCGACCTGCTGGGCATGGACCCGGCGATCTGGCGGCGCAACCACGACGTGAACCTGCTCGGCTACGCCCTCACCTGCCGGGAGGCCATCCCGCACCTGCTGGAACAGGGCGGCGGCGTCATCGTCAACACGTCCTCCGGTGCGGCGTGGGGCGGCGATCCCTCCCGTCCCGCGTACGCCGCCTCCAAGGCCGGCGTCGGCGCGCTGACCCGGCACATCGCGGGCCGCTGGGGCAAGGAGGGCATCCGCTGCAACGGCGTCGCGCCCGGCGTGGTGATGACCGACGCCTTCAAGCAGAGCGATTCCGCGGACGTGAAGGCCTGGGCCCTGCGGTCCATCAAGGGCCCCCGGCTGGGCGAGCCCGAGGACCTGGCCGCTGTCGTGGCCTTCCTGCTCTCCGACGACGCGGCCTACGTCAGCGGCCAGGTCTGGTCGGTCTGCGGCGGCTGGAGCCTGCGCGAATAGCTCATCCCCTCCCCCCACACAGCCACCTCCACTCGAAGAGTCAGGAATCATGACCGACTTCACGACAACGGACACCGGTACCGGATACGGCCGCAAACAGCCCTCCCACGACGCGCGCCTGACCGAGGTCGGCCCGGGCACGCCGATGGGTGAGGCGATGCGCCGCTACTGGCACCCGGTCGCCACCTCCGAAACGCTCACCGGCGAGGCACCCCACCGCACCCGCGTACTGGGCGAGGACCTGATCGTCTTCCGCGACGGACAGGGCCGCGCCGGCGTGGTCCACGAGCGGTGCGCGCACCGCGGCAGCAGCCTGTTCTACGGCCGGATCGAGGACGACGGCATCCGCTGCTGCTACCACGGCTGGAAGTTCGACGTCCAGGGCCACTGCCTGGAGCAGGCCTGCGAGCCCGGCGGCGGGCGCCGCCGGGAGGTGGCCCGCCAGCCCTGGTACCCGGTCGAGGAGCGTTACGGCCTGGTCTTCGCCTACCTGGGCCCGCCCGACCGCAAGCCGGCCCTGCCCCGCTTCGACGCCCTGGACCCCGCCGAGGAGGGCGACCGGTACTGGGCGGGCTGGCCGGTGCCCGGGGCGGAGGTGACGGGCATGGAGCAGGACTTCAACTGGCTGCAGATCTGGGAGAACGCGATCGACAACGCCCACGTCACCTGGCTGCACTACGCGCACAGCGGCGCCCAGTTGACCGGGACGGGCACCGCCGAGGGACTCCCGGAGAGCTTCTACGACCCGTCCCGGTATGCGGAGACCACGACGTATCACAAGACGGAATTCGGGGCGAAGTACCACCAGCGCTACGAGACGACCGCCCCGGACGGGAC
This sequence comes from Streptomyces sp. NPDC050704, assembly GCF_040654355.1. Lineage (NCBI taxonomy): Bacteria > Bacillati > Actinomycetota > Actinomycetes > Kitasatosporales > Streptomycetaceae > Streptomyces > Streptomyces sp. NPDC050704. The sequence continues at coordinate 157,037 of NZ_JBFAHW010000004.1, forward strand.
GCGCACCGAGCTGGAGTGGCGTCTTGAGCAGCAACTGCCCAACATCATCGCGCTGCCGGACTTCACCCAGGTCACGCCCGACGCACGGCACAACCTGCTGATCTGGGTCGTGCCCAGCGACGACACCCACCACCGGGTGTTCTTCTCCATCCGTGCCGCCGACCCCGGCCGTATGGAGCGGCTGGTCTTCGGTATCAAGCAGAACGGCAGGATGTTCTGGGAGATGACCGAGGAGGACCTGCGGAAGTACCCGAGCGACATCGAGGCGCAGGGTTCCCAGGGCCCGATCACCCTGCACTCAGAGGAGACCCTGGCCACCTCCGACCGGGGCGTGGTGATGGTGCGCCGGATGCTGCGCACCATGGTCGACGACGTCGAGGCCGGCAAGGACCCGTTGGGCGTGAGCCGGTCCGACGGCCCGCCGCGGCACATCGACTCCGGTGTGTTCACCGTGCCCGCCGACTCCGACGCGATTCTCCAGGAAGGCACGGCTCCGAGCGCGTTCTCCGCACCGAAGTCGGCCGCGCCCGCTCCCGGGGTGTGACGGGTGGCGACGACCTGGCTGGACGCGGTCGTCGTCGCCCGGACGGCGGCCACGGCGAACATCGCGGTACTCGATCTCGCCCCGGCCGGCGGCGGGCCGGACTTCCCCGCGTACACCGCCGGGGCACACATCGACGTACTGATCGACGTACTACTGGAACAGGGCGGGCTACTGGAACAGGGCGGGCTGACCCGCCAGTACTCCCTGTGCGGTCCGCCCGGCACCGGTCAGTACCGGCTGGCCGTGCTGAACGACCCGGCCTCGCGCGGCGGGTCCCGGGCGATGCACACCCTGGAGGTGGGTGACCGGCTGCGGATCTCCGCACCGCGCAACCGGTTCCCGCTCACCGCCGCGCGCCGGCATCTGCTGTTCGCCGGCGGTATCGGCATCACGCCGCTGCTGGCCATGGTCGGCAGCCTGGATGCCGAGGGCGGCGACTACACGCTGCACTACTGCGTACGCAGCCGCGGCGACGCGGCCTTCGTCTCCGAACTGGCGGACAACCCGCGGGTCGCCTTCCACTTCGACGACGAGGACCCGGGTCAGCGGCTCGACGTGGACAGTTGCCTCGGGACGCCCTCGCCCGACACGGCGGTCTACGTCTGCGGCCCCGGCGGCTTCATGGACCACGTGCTGGGCCGCGCCGAGGCCGCGGGCTGGCCGCCCGCCGCGCTCCACAAGGAACGGTTCGCCGCCGGTGCCCCGGCTCCGGACGCGGCGGAGCCGGGCGCGTTCACCGTCCGGCTGGCCTCCACGGGCGCCGAGTACCAGGTCCCCGAGGACCGCAGCGCGCTCGATGTCCTGCTGGAGAACGGCATCGACGCGCCGTCCTCCTGCCAGCAGGGCATCTGCGGAGAGTGCGTCGTACGAATCCTGGCCGGCGAGCCCGACCACCGCGACGACGTCCTCAGCCCGGGCGAACAGGCCGACGGCCTCTTCGCACCCTGCACCTCCCGGGCGCTGTCGCGGGTCCTGGAACTGGACATGTGAACGAGCCGCACAGGCGAACGGCCGGGCGGCCGACCCGTCACGACCAGCCGACCCGTCACGGCCAGCCGACCGGTCACGGGCGGCCGCCCGGCATCACGACGAGGCCTTTCCTCCGCCTCGACTCTTCCTCTCCCTCTTCCTCTCTCCCTCTTCGACAAGGAGCGCATGTGGATCACACCCGAGAATCGCGCGGAGCACCGCGCGGCGGGCGGCCCGGCTCAAGCAGTCCCGCGACCGAGTCCGACGACTCCGGCAGACCGGGTGCCCTGGCGGCATGGGGCCCACGAGTCTGCGCGAAGCTCGTCGACACCCTGGTCGTCGCGGTCCCGAGCTTCCTGTGCTACTTCCTCGGCGAACTCTTCCTGGACGCCGGCGCCTGGATCAGCACGGTCGTCAGCATGATCGGCTGGCTCTGGGTGATCTACGAAATGGGCACCACAGGCCAGTCGGTCGGCAAGCGCCGGATGGACATCCGCCTGGTGGGCGAGCTAACCGGTCGACCGGTCGGCTTCGGCAGAGCCGTCGTCTACGAGGTCGCACAGATCCTGGACGCGCTGCCCTTGGGGGTCGGCTACCTCTGGCCGCTGATCGACAAGAAGCGGCAGACCTTCTCCGACAAGATGCTGCACACCCTCGCCGTCCGCGCCTGACCGTCCGGCGCGGGGCGCGCTGGTCCCCGTACGGCTGATTCCCGTACGGCAGGTCCCCGTACGGCAGGTGACGCGTATCAAGCGGGCCGCTCCGGTGCCGCGGCCCGGTGTTCGGTCGGAGTGATGCCGCGCAGGCGCTTGAAGGCGACGCTCAGTGCGAAGGTGTTGGCGTAGCCGACCCGGCGGGCGATCGAGCCGACCGTGGCGTCCGTTTCGCGCAGCAGGTCGGCGGCCAGGTCGATGCGCCAGGAGGCGAGGTAGGCCATCGGCGGTTCGCCGACCTGTGCGGTGAAGCGGCGGGCGAGCGCGGCGCGGGACACCCCCGTCCCGGCCGCGAGCTCCGCCACGGTCCACGGGTGGGCCGGATCGCCGTGGAGCAGGCTCAGCGCCTGGCCGGCCACCGGGTCGGCCAGTGCGCGGTACCACCCGGGCGCGTGCGCCTCCGAGCGGTCGAACCAGATCCGGAGCGTGGTGACGAGCATCAGGTCCAGCATCCGGTCGCGCATCACCTGCTGGCCGGGCCGGTCGCCGAGGACCTCATCGACGAGCAGGTCGAGCAGCGGGCCGCGGCAGTCGGTGTCGGGCAGCACCAGCACTTCGGGGAGCACCTTGAGCAACCGCTCGCTGATCTCGCCCTGGCCGGTGTAGGCACCGCTGAACAGCAGGGCCGAGCCGTCGTCGGCGGGCAGGCCGCCCTCGGCGGCGTCGACGGTCGCGACCTGCGGCGGGGCGGCCGGTTCATCAGTGACCGGGTCAGCGACCGGGTCGTCGGTGAGGGTGTACGAGGCCCGGCCGCGGATGAGCGCGATGTCCCCGGTGCCGACCGGCACCCGGGCGCCCTCGGCGGGCACGATCCACGCCCGGCCGCGCACCATCGTGGCCAGCGTCAGCGGTGAGCCGCCGGGGAAGTTCAGGGACCACGACTGGTCGATGATCGTCTGCCGGAACAGAGCACCGCGCGCCCGCACCCCGTCCAGCAGCTCGGAGAGTACGTCCACCTCACCATCGTAGACGTACAGACATCGAACTGAGCCTTTGAACCATCGCCCGTCTCACCACGAGGGGCTTGACTGGGCTCATGACCAAGCAGACGACCAAGCAGACGGCCAAGCAGACGGCCAAGCAGACGGCCAAGCAACTGATTCTCGTGACCGGCGGTACGGGCAAGACCGGTAGCCGCGTCGTATCCCGGCTGCGGGAGCGGGGCACCCCGGTCCGGGTGGCCTCGCGCTCCGGCGAGCAGCCCTTCGACTGGCACGACCGCACCACCTGGGACGCCGCCCTGGAAGGCGTGACGGCGGTGTATCTCGTACCGCTCGACGGGGAACTCCTCACCCGCCCGTTCGTCGAACGCGCCGCGGAACTCGGCGTCGAGCGCGTCGTGCTGCTGTCGGGACGCGGTGTGGACACGCCGGAACAGGCCGATGTCACCGGCCCGAGCCACCTGGACGGTGAGAACGCGGTGCGGGCCGGCGGCCTCGCCTGGACGATCCTGCGCCCCGACTGGTTCACGCAGAACTTCGACGAGGGCTTCTTCCGCGACGCGGTCCTCGCCGGCGAGCTGCGGCTGCCGCTCGGGGACGCCGCGGCCGCCTACGTCGACGCCGAGGACATCGCCGCGGTCGCCGTCGCGGCGCTCACCGAGGACGGCCACACCGGGCAGACGTACGACCTCTCCGGGCCCCGGGCCCTGACCATGGCCCAGGCCGCCGCCGAGATCTCCAGGGCCACGGGCCGCGACATCCGCTATGTCCCGCTGTCCCCCGAGGAGTTCGTCGCCGAACTCGCCGGCCAGGGCTGGCCGGCCGCCGACGCGGAGTTCTACGCCAAGGCGTTGGGCCCGGTCCGGCAGGGACTGAACAGCCACATCTCCGACGGCGTCCCGCGCGCCCTCGGCCGCCCGGCACGCGACTTCACCGACTACGCACAGGCGACCGCAGGGGCATGGCGATGACCGGGGACACCGCCACGTCGGTCTGGTTCGTCACCGGTGCGGCGCGCGGTCTTGGCCGCTCCTTCGTGGAAAGCGCGCTCGAACGCGGGGACCGGGTCGCGGCGACCGACCGCGGCACCGGGCCCCTCGCCGATCTGACGGCCGCGTACGGAGAGCAGCTGCTCGTGCTGCCCCTGGACGTCACCGACAGGGCCGCCGCCCTCGACACGGTCAACAAGGCCCACGCGCACTTCGGCCGACTGGACGTCGTGGTCAACAACGCCGGCTACGGCCAACTCGGCATGGTCGAGGAGCTGACCGACACCGAGATACGGGATGTGTTCGAGACCAACTTCCACGGGGTGCTCTCGATCACCCGGGCCGCTCTGCCGCTGCTGCGCGCACAGGGCGGCGGCCACATCGTGCAGATCAGCTCCATCGCGGGCATCCTCGGGATCCCGGGCGGCGGCGCCTACGCCGCCTCCAAGTGGGCCATGGAGGGGATGAGCGAGGCGCTGGCCGCGGAGGTCGCGGGCCAGAACATCAAGGTCACCATCGTCGAGCCGGGCGGCTTCGCCACGGACGGACCCGGCGTCTCCGCCCGCCACGCCGAACCGAATCCGCTCTACGACGACGTCCGCACGGCCTTGGCCGCCAACATGGACCTGACCACCATGGGCGACCCCAAGGCCGCCGGCCCCGCCCTGCTGAAGATCGTGGACGCCGAGAACCCGCCCCTGCGCGTCCTCTTCGGCACCCCGCCGGTCCAGATGATCAAGGACCACTACGCGCGCAAGCTGGCCACCTGGGCCGAGTGGGAACACGTCTCGCACGCCGCCCACGGCTGAGCGGCACACCGCCGGGAAAAGCGCCGAGAAGAGCTGGGTAAACCTTCTTCCTGCTGGTCTCGCTCATGCGGTGGACCCGGTCTGCTCGGTGGCCCCGGTCTGCTCGTCGGTGCTCGGCGCGGGTGTCCGGGCGAGGTAGCGGTACGTGAACAGGCTGCCGGCGGCGAGGACAGCGGCGGCCAGGGCCAGCGTGACGGTGTATCCGTTGTCGAAGGCGCTCTTGGCGGCGTCCAGGAGGGGCTGGGCCTCGGTGGCGGGCAGTCGGCCGGCGGTGGCGCGCGCTTCGTCGAGGCTGTCGGCGGCCGCGGCGGGGGTGTTGTCGGGCAGGGCGACGGTACGGGTGTAGACGGCGGTCAGGACGCTGCCGAGGACGGCGACACCGGTGAGGCTGCCGAGTTCGTACGAGACCTCCTCGACGGATGAGGCCATACCGGCGCGGTGGGGCGGGGCGCCGCCGATGATCGCGGCTGACGCGGCGGACATGGTGGCACCGAGTCCGGCACCGGCCAGGAGCAGCCCGGGCACGACCCAGCCCGAACTCCGCGCCGAGCCCAGCACGGGAACGGCACCCGGCGTCAGCAGAACGGTGATCAGAACACCCAGCGCACCGACGAAGAGACCGCCGCCGATCAGCGTACGGACGCTGACGCGGTACGCCAGGCCGCCCGCGACGATCCCGGCGGGCAGGGCGCCCAGCGCGAAGGCCCCGACGAGCAGCCCCGCACCGAGCGGTGTGTGGCCGATGACGAGTTGGAGGCGCTGGGCCAGGATGAGCTGGATCCCGGCGGTGGCGAACATCGCCAGTGCGGCGCCGAGCACGCCGACGAGGATGCCCCGGTTACGGAAGAGGGAGAAGTCGATGAGGGGGTAGGTCCGGGTGCGCTGGCGTCGTACGAAGGCCCGGAAACCCACGGCCGACACGAGCAGGGCCAGCGCGATGTGCAGGGGCGCGGGATCCGGCTTGGTGGCTTCCTTGATCGCGTAGACCAGCGGAACCAGGCCGACCATGACGTGCAGGGACGCGACCGGGTCCCAGGGCCGGTCGGGCCGGCCCGCACCGCCCGGTGCGAGGAAGACGGTCGCGACCAGGGCGAGCAGCACGACGGGCACGTTGACCAGGAACACCGAGCCCCACCAGAACTGCTCCAGGAGCAGCCCGCCGAGAACCGGTCCCAGTGCCGTGCCGATGATCGACATCGTGCCCCAGATCCCGATGGCGACACCGCGTTCCCGCTCGTCCTCGAAGGTGATGCGGATCAGCGCGAGCGTCGCGGGCATCATCGTGGCGGCGCCGACCGCCAGGAACGCCCGCCCGGCGATCAGCACCTCCGGGGACGGGGCGAACGCGGCCACCGTCGACGCGATCCCGAACAGCACCAGACCGATCAGGAACATCCGCTTGTGCCCCACGCGGTCGCCCAGCGTGCCGGTGCCCAGCAGCAGCCCGGCCGCCACCAGCGGATAGGCGTTGATGATCCACAGCTTCTGCGACGCGTCGGCGCCCAGGTCACCGGTCAGGGTCGGCAGGGCGGTGTACAGCACCGTCATGTCCACCGAGATCAGGAACAGCCCCGCCGAAACGGTCACCAGGACCCACCAGCGTCGCGCCTTGCCCATGCTGCTCATGCCGCACCTACGCCTTTCCGCGCGGGGAAGTGTCCGACGACGACTCGGCCAACGCGGTGATCCTCTGATGCAACGCCTCCTTGACCGCGGGCGCGAGCTTCACGCGCGTGGTCGCCTCGAACATCCAGAGCCCGTCCGCGGCCAGCCACGCCAGCAGCAAATCCGCCTGGTCGGGCCTGGGTTCGGCCAGTTCCGGCAGCCACCGCTCCATCAGCTGGTACCACACCTGCGCCAGCTCCGGCTGGTGTGCCGACTCCAGCATGAACGCGAGATCCGCCTTGCTCGTCCCGCCGCGCATGGCCAGCCGGGCGTACGCGGCCACCCGCTCCCGTGCCGTCGCCTCCTCGTGCGGCCTGCCCAGCTCCGCCAGCAGCCGCTCCTCCCACGCCTCGGTGAGATGCCGCTGGATCGCCACCAGCAACTCGTCCCGCGTACGGAAGTGGTAGAGCAGGCCCCCCTTGGTCACGCCGGCCTCCTCGGCCGCCGCGTCCAGGGTCAGACTGGTGATGCCCTCACGCTCCGTTACCCTGATCGCGGCATCCAGGATCTTGGTCCTCGAACTCGGTCGCATAACCGTAACTGTACCAACCAGAAGGTACAGTTACGAAACCGGGGAGGCCCCATCCGCGCCTGCCGGGCAAGCCCGGACGGGCACTCCCTCGTGATCTCGTCAGGGCTTGCGGCCCAGACCCCCGTGCTGGCCGATCGGCGTCGGCGCGCCCGAACCCGCGGTCGCCTCCGGGCGCCACAGCGGAACCGACACCACCCCGGGCTCCACGAGCTCCAGGCCCTCGAAGAAGGCCTCGATCCGGGAGACGGGACGCAGGAAGTACGGAACCGCGCCGGTCTCGTTGTAGCCGTCCTGGGCCGCTTCGTAGGCCGGGTCGGTGCCGCGTGAACCGTCGTTGACCGAGAGGTAGCTGCCGGACGGGAGGCCGTCCACCAACTGGCGGACGATCGAGCGGGCCTGGTCGTAGTCCCCTACGTGCCCGAGGATGCCGCTGAGGATCAGGGCGGTCGGGCGGGTCAGGTCCAGCGTCTTCGCGGCGGCCGCCAGAATGCGGTCCGGCTCGAACAGGCTGGCGTCCACGTAGTCGGTGGCCCCCTCCTTTGAGGAAGTGAGCAGGACACGGGCGTGCGCGAGGACCAGCGGGTCGTTGTCGACGTAGACGACCTTGGCCTCCGGCGCGAGCCGCTGGGCGACCTGGTGGGTGTTGTCCACGGTCGGCAGGCCGGTGCCGACGTCCAGGAACTGCCGGACGCCCGCCTCCTCCACCAGGTAGCGGATGGTACGGCCGAGGAACGCGCGGCTGCTGCGGGCGATCGTCACGATGCCGGGGAAGACCGCGGTGTACGCGTCGCCGGCCTCCTCGTCGACGGGGTAGTTGTCCTTGCCGCCCAGCCAGTAGTTCCAGATCCGGGCCGAGTGCGGCACCGAGGTGTCGATTCTCTGCCTCGCCGTCGGGCCGGTCGAGCTCTCGTGGTCGGTCATGGGCACCGTCTTCTCATCCAAGGCGCGTACTGACACGCACAAACCTAAGGTCCAAGTCCAACGCCCAAGATACGTACGCCGTTTCGATCCACGGCGCCGGCCCTTGCCAGGTTGTTGGCTGCGGGCCGGTGGGGGCCGATCGCGCAGTTCCCCGCGCCCCTGAAAAGACGAAAGACCGGGGGCCTTGGGACGGTGTTCACGCTGCGGGCCGGTGGGGGCTGGGTGCGCAGTTCCCCGCGCCCCTAAAGGACAAAAGACGAGGCCGGGGTCGGAACAGGTGCCCCCACCGGGCCGCTGTCGGCCTCCGGCGTGAGGGGTCGTGTCGGGGTGTCCGATCGCCGCGGCAACATGCCATGACCGAATATCCCAGAGCGGCGATCGGATACCCCGTCGCGGCACCGACCCCACCACCCACCACCCCAGGGGCGCGAGGCTGTGACATTGTGCGGCTCCGCCGCGTGGGCGCGACCAGCCCCCACCGAACCCGCAGACAAACAAAAGCAAGAAGGGGAGGCCACCCAAAGGCGGCCACCCCTCACCCCACCGACCCACGACTCACGCAACCAGCCCCACCGCCCCAACCGCCGACACCCGCAACACCCGCCGAGCGGTAACCAGACTCGTCCCCACCGTCGCAGCCATCGCAACCGCCATGATCCCGACCCAGATCCCCAACCCCGCGTCCGGCAGAACGGAGTCCGTACGGACCATCGTGAAGGGAACGATCCCGGCAAGAGCAGCCGCCGTACCGAAGAAGATCCCCATCCCCGTGAGCACAAGCGACTCGATACCGACCACACCGAGAACCTGACCCGGAGTCGCCCCCGCCAACCGCTGCTGCCCGAACTCCCGGCTGCGATAAGTCGTCGCCGCGTACAGAGAGTTGATCAGCATGATGCAGGAGAAGACCACGATGATCCCGACAACCACGAAGTTGAGGGTCTCGAGGTTCTTGTCCTCGACGGACTTCGTGAGGCCGGATGCCTTCATGGCATCGTTCTCGACCGCCTGCATATAGAGCGTCGCCGTAGCCATACCCGTGAAGAGAATCAACGGCATGAGAACACCGGACAACTGAGCGGCACGCTCCCGCATGACCCGCACAGCGAGGTAACCACTCGGCCCCGACAGCGGAAGCCCGTCGAGCACCCCCCGCAACAGCCTCGGCGACAGCAGCGCGAACCCGACCGCGAGGAAGATCGACCCGTACACCGGCGGAGCCATCAGCGCCGCATCGGACGCGGAGAAGGCGAACGTGGAGCAGATCGACAACCCGCCGACCCCCAGAGCACCGTACGAGAAGAACGCCCGCCCCCGCCCACGACCCCGGCGCCCACCGGCGACCCGCCCCCGCGTCGCCCGCCGCACCGCGAGGAACGCCGCCCCCGCCGAGGCGATCAGCATGATGGAGAAGCCCGACATCAGCGCAACGGGCCCGAAGGAGTAGCCGACGGACTCGGCGACCTGCCCACCGTCCTGGAAGAGATTCAGCAGCACCCGTCCACCGAGCATCGCGGGCCCGATCGCGAGCAGCGCGCCCACCAGGGAGACGACCACCGACTCCCCCACCACCATCCGCTTGATCTGCCCGGGCGTCGCGCCGGAGCAGCGCAGCAGCTCGATCTCGGAGGAGCGCTGACGGACGTTCACCGTCAGGGTGGAGGCGACGGCGAAGAACACCAGCAGGCTGCCGTACCCGCCCACGACCCCCGCCGCCGTGGACAGGGTCTCCGCGCTGACGGAGTCGACCCCCGCCGCACCGGCCGTGTCGTGCATCGAGTTGAAGGTCATGATGATCGCCGCGCCCAGGAAGGCGGACAGCAGCGTCGCGGCGAAGCGCCCGGGGCGCTGCCGAATGGAACGCATGGCCAGAGCAAACATCTCCGTCACACCCCCGCCGGAACGTCAGAGACCGAGTCACCGGAAACCGAGTTACCGGAAACCGAGCCACCGGAGACAGCGTCACCGGGGACCGAGCCACCAGAAACCCCGCCACCTGAGACCGCGTCGCCCAGGTGCGCGAGCCGCTCCGCCACCGCGTCCACGGTCGGCCGGGCCATCTCCCCCGCGAGCCGCCCGTCCGCCAGGAAGACGACCGAGTCGGCGTACGAGGCCGCCACCGGGTCGTGGGTCACCATGACGACCGTACGGCCGTGGACCCGCACCGCCTCCTGGAGCAACCGCAGAACATCCCGCGCGCTGCGCGTGTCCAGCGCACCGGTCGGCTCGTCGGCGAAGATCACGCTCGGCTCGGTGACCAGCGCACGGGCGATGGCGACGCGCTGGCGCTGGCCGCCGGAGAGCTGGTCGGGCCGGTGGCCGAGCCGGTCACCGAGACCGACGGCGGTCAGGATCTCCGCCACCCGCGCCCGGTTCACCCGGCGCCGGGCGAGCTTGAGCGGCAGGATCGTGTTCTGGGCCACGGTCAGCGTGTCCAGCAGGTTGTACTGCTGGAAGACGAAGCCGATCCGGCTGCGCCGGAACTTCGTCAGCTCGGCCTCGCTGCCGCCGCTCATCTCCGCCCCGTCCACCATGACGATGCCGCTGTCCGGCCGGTCGAGTCCGGCCGCGCACTGCAGCAGCGTCGACTTGCCGGAACCCGAGGGCCCCATGACCGCGGTGAAGGTGCCGCGCGCCAGGCTGAGCGTCACCCCGTCGAGGGCGGTCACGGCACTGTCGTCGGTCCCGTAGGTCTTGCTGACCTTGACCAGCCGCAGGGCCTCGGCGGCGGAGCCCGAGCTGTGTCCCCGCATACGTCGAGCGGTCGTGGGTCGATCGGTTCGGCGGAACATCGTCATCAGCCTCCGTCGGGCGCTTCGGGCACTCCCTGTGCCTCGTGAAAGACGCTACGGAGAGGACGGGCCGGGCACATTGGGCGCAGAACCCGTAAGAGGAGGTGTACTCAGCGACACCTCCCCCGCCCGCTTACCACCCGCCTACCGCCCACCAACCGCCCGGACAGCCCCGGTTCACCGCCACCGGGGCCACAACTGCCATGGCCACAACCTTGCGAACCCTTTGCCTCCGCTTCGCCGCCCGTACGCCTCCGCTTGCTTGCATCGAGTCATGGACCACATCACGTTCCTCGTGGCCGTCGTCATCGTCACGGCCCTGGCGTTCGACTTCACGAACGGGTTTCACGACACCGCGAACGCCATGGCCACCTCCATCGCCACCGGCGCGCTACGGCCCAGAACGGCGGTCCTGATCAGCGGCGTACTGAACGTCGTCGGCGCCTTCCTGTCCACCGAGGTCGCGAAGACGATCTCGGGCGGCATCGTGGACGACACCCTGGTGACACCGGGCATGATCTTCGCCGGTCTGGTCGGCGCGATCCTGTGGAACCTGACGACCTGGCTGATGGGGCTGCCGTCGAGCTCGTCGCACGCGCTCTTCGGCGGTCTGATCGGAGCCGTGTGGGTCGGCGCCGGCCAGCACGGCGTGCACTTCGACAAGGTGGTCGAGAAGGTGCTCGTCCCCGCGATCGCCTCGCCCATCGTGGCGGGCGTGGCCGCGCTGATCGCCACCTACCTCGCGTACCGGCTCACCGCCCGGGCCCGGCAGAAGTCGGTGACGAAGGGGTTCCGGCTGGGGCAGATCGCCTCGGCGTCGCTGGTCTCGCTCGCGCACGGCACGAACGACGCGCAGAAGACGATGGGCGTCATCACCCTGACCCTCATCTCGGCCGGGGCGCTCGGTCACGACGCGGGGCCCCCGGTGTGGGTGATCGCGTCGGCCGGTCTGGCCATCGGGCTCGGTACGTATCTGGGCGGCTGGCGGATCATCCGGACCATGGGCAAGGGGCTCACGGAGATCCAGTCGCCGCAGGGCTTCGCGGCCGAGACGGCGTCCACGACCGTCATCCTCACCTCCGCCCACCTCGGTTTCGCGCTGTCCACCACCCAGGTGGCCTCGGGCAGCATCCTCGGGGCCGGTCTGGGCAGGCGTCTCGCCGAGGTGCGCTGGGGTGTCGCGGGCCGGATGGTGATCGCCTGGCTGGTCACCCTGCCGGCCGCCGCGCTGGTCGGCGGCCTCGCGGCGAGCGTGGTGGTCAACGGCGGGACCTTCGGCACCGTGGTGATCGCGGTGCTCGCCCTGGCCGTGACCGGCTTCATCGTCCTCGCGTCCCGCCGCAACCCGGTGCACGCGCACAACGTCAACGACACCCACGAGGTCAGCGTCCGCGCCGACGAACCGTCACGGGTCGGCACCGCCGCGTAGGCCCGTAGCAGCTCAGGGAGAAGTGGTCCCTAGCAGGTCAGGGAGAAGTCCGTAGCGGATTCAGGGAGAATGGGATGCAACTGGACTGGACCGCCCTCGGCGAGGTCGCCGCGGTGAGCACCGGAGTGACGATCGGAGTCGTGGTCGTCTTCGCCCTCGGTGTGCTGGGCCTGGCCCGCGTGGAGGCCGCGCGGGAGGGCGACGCGGGCACCGACGCGGTGGGGCTCGGCGTGGCCGGGCTGTGCTTCCTGGCGTGCGCGGCCGTGGTGGCGTACGGGATCTATCTGATCGTGCCGCAGTTCCACTGAAGCCCGGTACCACCGAAGGCCGGCGATCGACGCTCAACGGGAGAAGACAGACATGACGGAACTGCTCGGCGGCATGCGAGTCGACTACAGCGACCACGACGACCCGGTACTGATCCGGCCCGACGGCAGCCCCGTGGACACCTGGCGGGAGAACTACCCCTACCGGCAGCGCATGGAGCGCAAGGAGTACGACTGGCACAAGCGGCTCCAGCAGATAGAGCTGCTGAAGCTGCAGAGCTGGATCAAGGAGACCGGGCGCAGGCTGGTCGTCGTCTTCGAGGGGCGGGACGCGGCAGGCAAGGGCGGCACGATCAAGCGCTTCACCGAGCACCTCAACCCGCGCGGCGCACGCGTCGTCGCCCTGGAGAAGCCCACCGAGCGTGAGCGCGGGCAGTGGTACTTCCAGCGGTACGTGGAACACCTGCCGACGGCCGGCGAGATCGTCCTCTTCGACCGCTCCTGGTACAATCGGGCCGGCGTGGAGCGGGTGATGGGCTTCTGCTCCGACGACGAGTACCGGCGTTTCACGCGGCAGGCGCCCGCCTTCGAGCGGATGCTCGTCGACGACGGCGTGGACCTGGTGAAGTTCTGGTTCTCGGTGTCGCAGGGCGAGCAGCGTACGAGGTTCACGATCCGGCAGGTCGACCCCGTACGGCAGTGGAAGCTCAGCCCGATGGACCTGGCCTCCCTCGACCTCTGGGACGACTACACCGCCGCGAAGGTCGCCATGTTCCGCGAGACGGACACCGAGCAGGCGCCCTGGACCGTGGTGAAGAGCAACGACAAGAAGCGCGCCCGGGTGGAGGCGATGCGCAGCGTACTGGCCCGCTTCGACTACACGGGCAAGGACCACGAGGTGGTCGGCCACCCCGACCCGAGCATCGTGGGTGCGGCGGCGACCCTGCTGGAGGAGGGCGAGGACGACACCGCCGCGTAGGCCGGCGCCACCGTCATCCTCATCCGTCGAGGTCGCCCACCGTGAACCCGATCACCGACCCGCCCCCCTCCCGCCGCCGCGCGAACGGCTCACCCCCGTGGGCCGTCGCCACCTCCCGCACGATCGAAAGACCGAGCCCGGAGCCGGGCAGGCTCCGGGCGTCCGGCGCACGGTAGAACCGGTCGAAGACCCGGCCGAGGTCCTCCTCCGCGATACCGGGACCCCGGTCACGGACCTCGATACGGACGACACCGGTTCCGGAACCGGCGCCAGGACCTGCACCGGAACCAGCACCCGTACCGACACCGCCCCCGACACCTCCCCCGGCCCCGGAATCGGCACCCCCCGTCACGACGATCTCGATCGCCCCGCTCCCGCCCCGGTCGAACTTCGCCGCGTTGTCGACAAGGTTGGACAGCGCCCGCTGCAACGCACCGGGCCGCCCGTCCACGACCGAGCCACCGGCGCCACCGAAGTCACCGGCCCCCCGTACCGTGACCTCGACATCCCGCCCCGTCCGCCGCCGTGCCGCCACCGCCACGTCCTCCGCGATGTCGGCGACGTCCACCCGCCGCACCGGCTCGGCGTCCGACTGGCCGGCCGCGAGGTCGACCAACTCGTTGACCAGGTCGGTCAGTTCGCGTGACTCCTGGGCGAGGTCGGCGACCAGTTCCTCGCGGACGGCGGGCGGCAGTTCGTCGATGCGCCGGAGCATGGAGATGTTCGTACGCAGGGAGGTCAGCGGCGTACGCAACTCGTGGCCCGCGTCCTGGACGAGGCGCCGCTGGTCCTCCTCGGACTGGGCGAGCCGGCCCAGCATCCGGTCGAAGGAGCGGCCGAGCCGGGCCACCTCGTCGTGGCCCGCGACCGGCACCTGGATGCCGAGCCGCCCGGTGCGCGCCACGACCTCGGCGGCCCCGGCGAGCCGGACGAGCCGCGAGGTGATGCGCCGGGCCAGCCACCAGCCGAAGAGACCCGCGGCGACGACGACGGCGGCCACCAGCAGCACGGTCCGCTGCTGGAGTTCACGCAGCAGGTCCTCCGTGTCGCTGAACTCCTGCGCGACCTGCACCGCGCCCCGCCCGCCGCCGAGCGCGACGGTCGCCACCCGGTACACGTCGTCGTCGCCGACCTCGACGTCACCGTGCTCCACCAGCCGCCCGGCGGTCCGCGCGGCCGCGGCGGCCCGATCGTCGGCGTCGACGGGCAGCGGCGGGTGACCCCGGTCGACGACCCCGCCGTCGGGCCCCAGCACCTGCACGGCCGTGCCGCTCGGCCGGATCAGTTCGTCGCGCGGGCCGCCGTCGGTGTCCGAGGTGACGAAGTCGGCGGGGGCCAACGGGCTCTGGCGTACCTGGGCCAACAGGTCCTGCACGACGCCTTCGAACACGGTCTGCTGGTCGACGCGGACGAGCCGGGCGGCGGCGTCGTACGACAGGAAGCCGACGAGCACGGTGACGACGGCCGCCACAGCCGCGAAGGACACCGTGAAGGTGGTGCGCAGCGAGGACAGCCGGGCCCCGGCCACCCAGCGCTTCACCTTCGCCTTGGTCCTCGCCTTCGTCCTCGCGCCCCGGGGCGGCACTCAGTCCTCCCTCAACACATATCCCACGCCCCGCACCGTGTGGATCGGCGCGGGCAGGCCCGGCTCGTCGAGCTTGCGCCGCAGATAACCGACGTACACGGCGAGGTTCTTGGAGCCGGGACCGAAGTCGTAGCCCCAGATCCGGTCGTAGATGGTGGTGTGGTCGAGGACGATGCCCGCGTTGCGGACCAGGAGTTCCAGCAGGTCGAACTCGGTGCGGGTGAGTTCGATCTCGCGCCGGCCGCGCCAGACGCGGCGCGCCGGCGGGTCGATGCGCAGCCCCGCGGCGGTGAGCAGCCCGTCCGTGTTTGTTACGCCGGACACACCGGACACGTCGCGCACATCTCGTACGTCGTCTCGCACATCGCCTCGTACGTCGTCTCGTACGTCGTCCGGGGCACTCGTACGCCGGAGCAGTGCCCGCAGCCGGGCGAAGACCTCCTCGACGTCGAAGGGCTTGACCACGTAGTCGTCGGCTCCGGCGTCCAGGCCGGCGATCCGGTCGGCGGTCTCGACGAGTGCGGTGAGCATCAGAATGGGTGTGCGGTTGCCCTCGGCGCGCAGGACGCGACAGACCTGGAGGCCGTCGATTCCCGGCATCATCACGTCGAGGACGAGCACGTCGGGCGGGGTGCGGTGGGCCTGCGCGAGCGCCTCGACGCCGTCAGCGACGGCCGTTACCTCGTACCCCTCCAGAGTGAGAGCCCGTTCCAGGGCGTGGCGAATGGCTCGGTCGTCCTCGGCAAGCAGCAGATTGTGGGGCACGGAACCAGTCTGCCAAGACGTTCCCTACGTACTACCTGTTGAACGGGGGTACGGCCGGGCCTCTTACCCGGCTCTCACCTCACCGGGACCGGCGGCTTACCTCGCCCAGCCACTGTGTCCCGTATACAAGGGGCGAGCGCCGCGACGGGGAGGCCACGCACCGCATGAAGCGCACGGAACGCACCGAACGTACGGAACGTAGGGAGACCGCGAAGCGCATGAGCCGCAAGGGTCGCAGGGGTCGCAACGGCCGCATGAAGATCGTTTTCCTGCTGCACAACGCGTACGCCATCGGTGGCACCGTGCGCACCACGCTCAACCTGGCGACGGCGCTCGCCGCGCGGCACGACGTGGAGATCGTGTCGATGCGGCGGCACCGGGACACACCGCGCTTCGACATCGATCCGCGGATCACGCTGGTACCGCTGGTGGACGTACGGGACGACAGCCCCGATCTCACCGACCCCGAGCACGCCCTGCCGGCCGTCGACTTCCCCGTCGCCGACAAACGGTACGGGCAGTACACACGGCTCACCGATCTGCGCGCCCGCGCCTACCTGTCGGCCTGCGACGCCGACGTGGTGGTCGGTACGCGGCCCGGCATCAACGTCTACGTCTCCCGCTTCGCGCCGCGCCGGACCCTGCGCATCGCCCAGGAACATCTGCGGCACGACTCCCACAGCAAGCGGCTGCGGAGTGCGCTGGCCCACCACTACCGCGTACTCGACGCGGTGGTGACCACGACGGAGGCGGACGCGAAGGTGTACCGGCAGCGGATGCTGTTGCCGGGCGTACGGGTCGCGGCGGTGCCGAACATAGTGCCGGCACCAGAGCGACTGGACCGCGATGAGAACGCGAGAGTGGTGGCCGCGGCCGGGCGGCTGGTCCCCGGCAAACGCTTCGACCTGCTGATCGAGGCCTTCTCGGCGGTCGCCTCCAAGGAACCGGAGTGGAGCCTGCGGATCTACGGCGGCGGCCCCGAGCGCGAACACCTCCAGTACCTGATCGACGGCCTGGGCCTGGAGGGCCACGTGCGCCTGATGGGGCCGCGGACGCCCATCGAGGCGGAGTTCGCGAAGTCGGCCCTCGTCGTCTCCGCCTCGGACGCGGAGTCCTTCGGGATGACGCTGGTCGAGGCGATGCGCTGCGGGGCCCCGGTCATCAGCACGGACTGCCCGCTGGGCCCCGCCGAGATCATCACGGAGGGCGTGGACGGCCGGCTGGTCCCGGTGGGCGACGCCCGCGGTCTGGCCGAGGCGATGCTCGACCTGATCGTCGACGAGCCGCTGCGCCTCGCGATGGGCGAGGCGGCCCTGCGCAACTCCCGCCGCTACGACCCCGAACCGATCATGGAACGCTACGAGCGGCTCTTCGCGGAGCTGAGGTCGACCCGGGGCCGCCGCAACCTGACCCGCAACCGGGTCCGCGCGATGGGCTGGGCCCGGCGGCGGGTCCGCAGGCTGCGGCGAGCGGTGAACGGGCGCCGGACGAGTATCGGCGGCACGAGCACGGCGAGGCCCTGACGGGCCCCACCCAGTACGCCGGGCCGTCCCGCGGGGAGTGTTGTCGGGCGGCTGCGGGCCGGTCGTGGCTGGGCGCGCAGTTCCCCGCGCCCCTAAAAGAACCGGTCCGCAGGCACACCCTCAGGGGCGCGGGGAACTGCGCGCCCAGCCACAGCCAACCCGCACGTCCCCCATCGACATCAGCCACCCCACCCGACCCGAGCCCTACTCAGGCCGCAACGCCGCGAGTTGCTGCTCGAAGGGGACCACCTCGAAGCCCCCGTAACTCACCCGGTCGACAGAACCGGCGGCCGCAGGCTCGTCGACGACCGCGGGCTCCGGCTGCCAGGCCGCCGCCGAGGCAACCCGCACCGGCGGAACAACACCGGCGGCCGCCCCGCCCGCCAGCCCCGCCAACTCCCCCGCCGCCCGCTCGATCCGCTCGGCCAGTCCCTCCGCACCCCAGTCCTCCGAGGCCGCGTACACCCCGGTCGGTACGACGACGGCCCGCAGATACGAGAACAGCGGACGCAGCGCGTGGTCCAGGACCAGCGAGTGCCGCGCCGACCCCCCGGTCGCGGCGACCAGCACCGGTTTGCCGGCCAGCGCGTCCTTGTCCAGCACGTCGAAGAACGACTTGAACAGGCCGCTGTAGGAGGCGGAGAAGACCGGCGTGACGACGATCAGACCGTCCGCGGAGACCACCGCGTCCTGGGCGGCCCCGAGCGCCGGACCGGCGAACCCGGTGGTGAAGTTGTGCGCGATGTCCACGGCCAGGTCACGCAGCTCGACGACCTGGACGTCCGCCGCCGGGACCCGCCCGGCGGTCGCCTTGGCCAGCCGGTCGGCCAGCAGGCGGGTGGACGACGGAACACTCAGCCCCGCGGAAACGACGACCAGCTTCATGACACGGTCACCTCCTCGCTGTCCTTCATGTCCTTGGCGGCAGCCACCCGCGCCGCATGCGTGGGAGCCTCCGGCACACCGGCCGGACGCCCCTTGGCGAACTCCTCGCGCAGGACGGGCACGACCTCCTCGCCCAGCAGGTCGATCTGCTCGAGGACGGACTTCAGCGGCAGCCCGGCATGGTCCACGAGGAACAACTGCCGCTGGTAGTCACCGGCGTAGTCCCGGAAGGCCAGCGTCTTCTCGATCACCTGCTCCGGCGAGCCGACCGTCAGCGGAGTCTGCTCGGTGAACTCCTCCAGGGACGGCCCGTGCCCGTACACCGGCGCGTTGTCGAAGTACGGCCTGAACTCCCGTACCGCTTCCTGGGAGTTGCGCCGCATGAACACCTGACCACCAAGACCGACGATCGCCTGCTCCGGCGTGCCGTGCCCGTAGTGCGCGTACCGCGACCGGTACAGCTCGACCATCCGCTTGGTGTGCTCGGCCGGCCAGAAGATGTTGTTGTGGAAGAACCCGTCCCCGTAGTACGCGGCCTGCTCCGCTATCTCCGGCGAACGGATCGACCCGTGCCAGACGAACGGCGGCACGTCGTCCAGCGGCCGGGGCGTGGCGGTGAACGACTGCAACGGCGTACGGAACTTGCCCTCCCACGTCACCACGTCCTCGCGCCACAGCCGGTGCAGCAGCGCGTAGTTCTCGACGGCGAGGTTGATGCCCTGCCGGATGTCCTGCCCGAACCAGGGGTAGACCGGGCCGGTGTTGCCGCGCCCCATCATGAGATCGACCCGCCCGTCGGCCAGGTGCTGGAGCATCGCGAAGTCCTCGGCGATCTTCACCGGGTCGTTGGTGGTGATGAGGGTGGTGGAGGTGGAGAGGATGAGGCGCTCAGTCCGCGCGGCGACATAGCCGAGCATGGTGGTCGGCGACGACGGCACGAACGGCGGGTTGTGGTGCTCACCGGTCGCGAAGACGTCGAGCCCGACCTCCTCGGCCTTCCGCGCGATGGCGACCATGGCCTTGATCCGCTCGTGCTCGGACGGCGCCCGGCCCGTGGTCGGGTCCGGCGTGACGTCACCGACGCTGAAGATCCCGAACTGCATCGCAGTCTCACCCTTCGAAGTTCGTTTACAATTCAACTATACCCACAAACGACACCCTCCACCGAGCTATTCCCCACACATCACCCCCCTAGGGGCGCGGGGAACTGCGCACCCAGCCCCCACCGACCCCACACCCACAAACCAACCCGAGCCCCCACCCCCCTAGGGGCGCGAGGAACTGCGCGACCAGCCCCCACCGAACCCGCACCCAACACACCACAGAAGTCCCGTCCCTCAGAAGGACTCCTCCTCAAAAGACATACGTGTCCCCGGTATCCAGCACCAGCACCGCCTGCCGATCGTTACGGTGATTACGATCCACGGCCCCACCACCCCACACCGTGTCGATCTCCAGCCCCACCTCCGACGGCACACCCCTCAGCCGTACCGTCATGGCGATCGTCTCCCCCCACCCGTCCGCCGGCAGCGCCCCCGTCCGGCACACCACCGCCCGCACCTCCGACCGCGCACACCCACCCGGCAACCGCTGCCCGTCCGCGAGCGGCACCGACCACCGCAGCCGCACCGTCGCCTCCGCGACAGCGGACGGCCCGTGGTTCTGCGGCGTCATCCGCAACTCCACCCGTCCGCCCGCCATCGCCACGTACCCGTGATAGGCGAGATCGGCCTCAGGAGCCGCCGCCACCGCCACCGCCGGAGCGGCCGCACCCACCACGATCGCTCCCACCACGACGGCCGCTCCCAGCGCACAAAGAATCCGCATCTGTCATGTCCTCCGCGTCGGCCCGCATCTCACCGTGTCACCGGATGTATGCCACCTGGGCGGCCCGGCAGGCGCCGCCCATCAGGTGAGACACCCCCGGGCGAGACCGACGCGACCGCCACGAAACCGCCGCACGCGGCCGTGCGAGGCTGACCGCATGCTGATCGTCCGCTCCGTCGCCCTGTTCGTCATCGCCGCGCTCTTCGAGATCGGCGGCGCGTGGCTGGTCTGGCAGGGCGTACGCGAACACCGCGGATGGCTGTGGATCGGCACGGGCGTCATGGCCCTCGGCGCGTACGGCTTCGTCGCCACACTCCAGCCCGACGCGAACTTCGGCCGCATCCTCGCCGCGTACGGCGGAGTCTTCGTCGCCGGCTCCCTCGCCTGGGGCATGGTCGCGGACGGCTTCCGCCCCGACCGCTGGGACGTGACGGGCGCGCTGATCTGCCTCGCGGGCATGGCCGTGATCATGTACGCGCCCAGAAACGGCAGCTGACCCCGCCCGTCAGGCCCGTCAGGCCCGTCAGGAGGGCGTGTCCGGCAGCAACCCCAGCTGCTCCAAGAACTCCAGCTGATCGAAGTAGAGCCGATAACTGGCGATCCGGCCGTCGTCGTCAATGGTGGCGATGTCACACCCGCGGACCCTGACCTCCTTCTGGGTCGCGGGCAGGGACTCGCCGGAGGGCAACTGGATCGGTCCCGTGTTCTTACCGCTGAAGAAGCCCTCGTCGATGGCGGTGGCGCCCACTTCGTACGCGTACACCGACTCGAACGTGGCCTCGGGGATCGCATCCGTCATCTGACGCCAGTACTCGACGATGTGGTCGCGCCCGTGGATCTCGCCGCCGTCGGGCGTGACGGCGACCGCGTCCACCGCGTAGAGCTCGGCGACGGCCTTGATGTCCGGGGTCGTGGTGAGCGCCTCGGTGAGCCGGTCCATGACCTCACGCGCCTGTCCCATGATCCACCTCCTGCACAGGAGGATCACCCACCTAGATTTTCCCACCACCCGGGACCCCGTGCACAAGGTCACCCACAGCCCGTACGCCCCGCCCGCCTATCCTGGCGGTGAACCAGTCGACCGTACGAGCGAGCGGCGGCCCCGTACCACGGCCGCGCCCGCCCCCTCCCCCGAGGAGCAGCCCATGACCGCCGCCGCGCCCGCATCGCCCGCCGCCGCCTCCCGCATCGCCGTCGTCACCGGTGCGAGCAGCGGAATCGGTGCCGCGACGGCCCGGCAACTGGCGGCCCAGGGCTACCGCGTCGTCCTCACCGCCCGCCGCAAGGACCGTATCGAGGCGCTGACGGAGGAGATCAACACGACGGGCGGCCAGGCGACGGCGTACGCGCTGGACATCACCGACCGCGCGGCGGTGGACGAGTTCGCCACCGCCTTCAAGACCATCGGCGTACTCGTCAACAACGCGGGCGGCGCGCTCGGCGCGGACCCGGTCGCGACCGGCGACCCCGCGGAGTGGCGGCAGATGTACGAGACGAACGTCATCGGCACCCTCAACATCACCCAGGCCCTGCTCCCCGCGCTCACCGCGAGCGGCGACGGCACGGTGGTGGTCGTCTCCTCTACCGCCGGCCACGGTACGTACGAGGGCGGGGCCGGCTATGTCGCCGCCAAGCACGCCGAGCACGTCCTCGCCGAGACCCTCCGCCTGGAGATCGTCGGCACGCCGGTCCGCGTGATCGAGGTCGCCCCCGGCATGGTCAAGACGGACGAGTTCGCCCTGACCCGCTTCAGCGGCGACGAGGAGAAGGCGGCGAAGGTCTACGCGGGCGTGGCGAACCCCCTGACCGCGGACGACGTCGCCGACACGATCACCTGGGCGGTCACCCGCCCCTCCCACGTCAACATCGACCTGCTGGTCGTCCGCCCTCGGGCCCAGGCCTCCAACACGAAGGTCCACAGGGAGCTGTAGTGCCGGACACCGAGCCCGCAGACCCGGCCGAGCCCGCCGAGAGACAGCCCGCCGGCGAACACCCCGTCCAGGCACAGGAACAACGCCGCCTGCTCCAGGAGAAGAAGGACGAACGCTACGTCTGGTGGTACTTGGCGTACTTCCTCTTCGGCATCCACATCGTGGCGTTCGTCATGATCTACGCGGTCATGCACGCGAAGTAGCCCTGGAAGTAGGCCCGGCGGCTACTTCACGCCCACCGATCCGCCGCCGCACCCGCCCCCGCTCGCCACCGCTCCTGAATCCCGCGGTAGTCGACCACGAAGATCCCCTCCTCCCGCAGGAGTTCACGAGCCTCGGCGGACACCAGAAACTCGTAATCACTCCTCCGAACCCGCCACCCCTCGGGCTCAACCACCCGCGACTCCTCATCCCCCATCCCCGGATGCACGGCCCACTCGCTCAACCCGACCGGCAGCTCCCGCAACAGCCGCGCATACCGAGCCGCTTTACCATCGAGCCCGAGCGAAAAGCTGTCGAGGAAATCGTGGTCGACAACGGGCAGCCCACTCACTCTCCGCCGCCCGGCCTCCCCCCAGACCCGCACCGCGAGCCCGTACTCCGCGGCCAACGCGACGGTCAGCTCGAAAATGTCGGCCCGCCCACCATCAAGCAGGCAATGCCAGTCCACATGGGCCGGCTCCAGCCCGGCCGCGACGACAGCCTCGATCTGAGCCCGGAACTCGGCCTCGACGTCCTCGATCCTGGCCCGCTCGATCGCCTCGGAACTCCGAGCGGGCGCATAGAGCTCCCCGTCCTCATCGAGCAACGAGCCCACCTTCGCCTTCGGAGCGACGGGCCCCCACCCGCCCCGCAACCCCACCTCACACACCAACGTGAGATGCACCCCGAACGACACCTCCGGCCGCTCCCGCAGCAACCGCATGGCCTCCCCGGCCCCAGGACACGGCACCATCAAGCTGCACGAACCAGCGATCCCACCCTCGATCGCCTCGACAACGGCGGCATTGACCCCGCGATGCATCCCAAAGTCATCGCAATTGACAATGAGAACGCGGGCATCATCAGAAAACCCCAGCAACTCACTCGACAGCAACGGCCGTTCAGGGCGTCCACTCATCCAGGCAGTCTGACCCCCAACTCCCTGCCTCCGCCCGCGAATTACGCCCCGAAGCGAACGCACGAAGAGGGGCCCGAGCCGGCAACAGCCCGAGCCCCCACTTACAGCTCAACCCTTCACACAGACAACCTGCTTCAGCTTCGCCACGACCTCCACAAGGTCCCGCTGCTGATCGATGACCTGCTCGATCGGCTTGTACGCACCCGGAATCTCGTCCACGACGCCGGAGTCCTTGCGGCACTCCACACCCTGCGTCTGTTCCTCCAGATCCTTCGTAGTGAAGCGGCGCTTGGCAGCGTTGCGGCTCATGCGCCGACCTGCTCCGTGCGAGGCCGAATTGAAGGCCTTTTCGTTACCGAGGCCCTTCACGATGTACGAGCCGGCCCCCATGGAACCCGGAATGATCCCGTACTCCCCCGAGCCTGCGCGGATCGCACCTTTGCGGGTGACGAGGAGGTCCATGCCCTCGTACCGTTCTTCGCTCACATAATTGTGGTGGCACGAGATCTCCGGCTCGAAGGTCACCTTCGCCTTCTTGAACTCGCGGCGAATCACTTCCTTGGAAATCGCCATCATGATCGCGCGGTTGTGCTTCGCGTATTCCTGCGCCCAGAAGAGGTCGTGCCGGTACGCCGCCATCTGTGGTGTGTCCGAGACGAAGACAGCCAGGTCGCGGTCGATCAGCCCTTGGTTGTGCGGGAGCTTCTGGGCAATACCGATGTGGTGCTCCGCAAGTTCCTTACCGATGTTCCGAGAACCGGAATGCAGCATGATCCAGACCGAATTGTCCGAATCGAGGCAAAACTCCCAAAAGTGATTCCCTTGGCCAAGGGTTCCCATTTGCGTAGTCGCCCGCCCTTTACGGAACCGCACCGCTTCCGCAACCCGGTCGAACCGCCCCCAAAAATCATCCCACCCCGCAGTAGCAAGCCCATGAAACCGCCCCGGCTCAACGGGACTGTCATGCATCCCCCGCCCCACCGGAATAGCCTGCTCAACCTTCGACCGCAGCCGAGAGAGATCCCCCGGCAGGTCATTGGCGGTCAGCGACGTCCTGACCGCCGACATCCCGCACCCGATGTCCACCCCCACCGCCGCAGGACACACCGCACCCTGCATGGCGATGACGGACCCGACCGTCGCACCCTTCCCGTAGTGGACGTCCGGCATCACGGCCAGGCCCTTGATCCAGGGCAGCGTGGAGACGTTGCGCAGCTGCTGCATCGCACCGTCCTCCACCGTCCCCGGGTCCGCCCACATGCGGATCGGGACCTTCGCTCCCGGTACCTCTACGTACGACATATCGTCCTCATTCCCCCGAACACCAACAGAAGTCATAAACCGCAAAACCGGCGCCAAGGTCAACGTATGGGACAACGGACCGGCGTCCACGGCAGTGCGTGCGATACACATTGTCTCCAGGGGCCGCCCCCGTGCGGCAACCGAATAACCACAGGACAGCCCGGTCGCGAAGCAAAATCGGAGCCCAGCACGACCCAGCGCGGCGCGCCCCGGCCGAGCGAACCGACCGTCCCCGTCCCGGACCCTCCCGACCCGTCGGGAATCGTCGAGAGGAGCCTCACCGTGCAGCGGAAGGCATACGTATCCGGCGTCACCGCGCTCCTCGCGGTGCTGCTGGCCGGCTGCACCGGTGATTCGGGGGGCGACGACAACACCGACCCGAAGCCGGGCGACACCGCCACGGCGACCACCGAGGCGCAGCCCGGCAGGTATCGCACGCTTCCGGAGCCGTGCGGTGCGGTGTCGCAGGGCACGTTGGACTCGCTTCTGCCGGGCATCAGGCAGGTCACGGACGAGGAGCAGCGCGAGAAGGCGTACGAGGGGACGGCGACGCCGACTTACGACACGGACCGGAAGGTCGGCTGCCGTTGGAAGGTGGAGTCGCGGACCGCGACGGACCATCTGCTGGTGGATTTCGAGCGGGTGGTCTCGTACGACAACGCGGTCAGTGACGACGACCGTGCGACGGAGCTCTATGTGGAGAAGGAGGCGGCGGCGGACCTGCCGGAGCCGTCCGTGTCTCCGTCGGACGAAGGCTCGGGCGAGGCGAGCCCGGACGGCGAGTCCGCCGCGAACCCCTCCTCCGAGGAGTCCGGCGCGTCGGACGGCGCCTCCGCCACTCCCTCCGACAGCTCCAGTGCCAGTACCAGTACCGGCGCCAGCGCCGGAGCCGGTTCGAGTGCGACGTCCACTCCCGCCGCTCTCCAGCCCCGTCTCCTCGACGATCTGGGTGACGAGGCGTTCCTCGATGACGCGTTGAGCGGCTCGCAGCAGCGCACGGTGACTGTGGTGTTCCGCACGTCCAACGTGATCGTGACGATCCAGTACGACGAGCAGCCGACGAGTACCACGGACGTGCCGAGCAGCGAGGAAATGCAGGACAGGGCGCGGAAACTGGCGGGTCAGCTCGCCGAGACGTTCACCGAGTAGGGGGTTCGGTGAGGGTTTCGGGGTCTTCGGAACCGGAACCACACCTGTCCCGTACGGCGTACCGTGGCCCCTCGGACCCGACCGAGTGCGGCCGGCCGAGGACGCGGCCGGTCGCATGACCACACGAGCGTCTTGAGTGAAGGAACCATGCACCGACCCGTACAGCGACAGCGACTCACCCGCATCCTGGTCTGCGCGGCCGCCGTCCCGGTGATGCTTATAGCCTCCGGTTGTTCTTCGGACTCCGGCTCCGACTCCGGCTCCGGCGGCGACGCGAAGAAGGACTCCTCCGCCGAGGCGTCGCCCTCCGCCACGAAGGCGGGTGCGGTGGTGAAGAAGGAGGCGTACGCGAAGCTTCCGGAGCCTTGTGGGGTGTTCTCTTCGAAGACTCTGAAGGAGTTGGTGCCGGAGGGCACCAAGTCCAACAAGGTGGGCAAGTCGGACGATACGTCGACGCGTGGCAGCTGTTCCTGGAACAGCCTGGACAACAACGGCGTGAAGGGCTCGCAGTTCCGTTGGCTGAACGTGTCCCTGCTGCGTTTCGAGTCGAACGAGACGCGGGGCGCGGGAGACAAGCTGGCGGCGGAGTACTACGCCACGCAGCTCGAGGACGCGAAGGCGGTGTCCGGTGCGAAGGGCGTCAAGTCGCGGCCGGTGCTCGGTACGGGCGAGGAGGCGACGCTCGTGACGTACGACCTGAAGAAGAAGGAAGGCACCTTCAAGCAGCAGACGGTCGTGACGCGGGTCGAGAACGTCGTCGTGACGATCGACTACAACGGCGCGGGCCTGGCGGGCGACAAGGCCCCGACGGTGGACGATCTGTCGAAGTCCGCGGAGAAGGCCGCCAAGGAGGCCGTCCAGGCGGTGGTGACCGCGAACGGCGGTGGTGACGCGGCCGGTTCCGGCTCCGGCGCGGCCCCGAGCAAGAGCCCGAGCCAGAGTGCCGGCAAGAGCCCCAGTAAGAGCCCGAGCAAGAGCGCGGGCAAGGACTCGGACTCGTCCGACGAGCCTTCCGCCGGCCCCAGCAAGTCCGCGGCGAAGAACTGAGGCGTCCAGTCCGGCTGTCGCTCCGCTCGCAGCGCGACCAGGACGTTTGCAGGAGCCCGGCCCCGACGGCGGCCGGGCTCCTGCCGTACCGCCCGCCCGTAGCCCGTACACATGTGCCACCCTGTTGCGCGCAACAGGCTTTCGTGGGAGGGGAGTACGGGTGACCGCGCCAATGCAGCTCACAAAGACGCACCGGATGCTCATCGGGGTGGTCGTCTTCGGAGCGGTGGTCATCGCCGGTATCGGCTTCGCCGGTTCGTACGCGGCGGTGCGCGAACTCGCCCTGCAGAAGGGCTTCGGGAGGTTCAGCTACGTCTTCCCGATCGGCATCGACATGGGCATCTGCGTCCTGCTCGCGCTCGATCTGCTGCTGACCTGGATCAGGATCCCGTTCCCCCTGCTGCGCCAGACGGCGTGGCTGCTGACGGCGGCGACGATCGCGTTCAACGGCGCGGCGGCCTGGCCGGACCCGCTGGGTGTGGGCATGCACGCGGTGATCCCGATCCTGTTCGTGGTCTCGGTCGAGGCGGCCCGGCACGCGATCGGCCGGATCGCGGACATCACGGCCGACAAGCACATGGAGGGGGTGCGCCTCACCCGCTGGCTGCTCTCCCCACTGCCGACGTTCCTCCTCTGGCGCCGGATGAAGCTGTGGGAGCTGCGCTCCTACGAGCAGGTCATCAAGCTGGAGCAGGAGCGGCTCGTCTACCAGGCACGTCTGCGGTCCCGTTTTGGCCGTGCGTGGCGCCGCAAGGCGCCGGTGGAGTCCCTGATGCCGCTGCGGCTGGCCCGTTACGGTGTTCCGCTGGCGGAGACGGCTCCGGCGGGTCTGGCGGCAGCGGGCATCGAGCCGGCGCTGCTGCCTCCGGCGCCCCGCTCGCACACGGAGCTGGAGCGGGTCGACGCGTCCGTGACCGCCCCGGTCCAGGCGCAGGTCGGCCCGGCACCGTCTCCCGTCGAGCAGAGCGACCAGGACGACCGGCCCGACCGGGACCGCGAACCGGCCGCTTCCGAGCAACTGGAGTACGCGCAGGAGCAGGAGCAAGAACAGGAACCCGATTCGAGCCCGTGGTTCGCGCCTCCGCAGCAGCCGCAGGAGACCGTCTACGAGGGCGGTTACGACCCGTCGTTCGTCCCGGACCAGATGTGGGCCCAGTACGAGGCTCAGCAGGCCCAGTACGAGGCCGAGCAGCGGCAGGTGTTCGAGGGCGGGCAGCGGCAGCAGACATACGAAGAGGGGCAGGGGCCGGAGCAGGAGCAGGTCTACGCGGCGCAGGCACCGTCGCCCGCGTACGAGGAGCCGGAATCGTCCTCGGAGGAGACGGGCACCTTCCCCATCCCGTCGGGCCCCAACCGCACGCGTCCGCTCGGAGAGGGCGGCAGCGCTCCGGATCAGGAGCCGGACGAGGAGTCGTACTACCAGGTCTTCAAGCAGTCGATAAACGGCAGCTATCCGACGCCGCGCGAGTTCGGTGACAACGTCGAGGCCGAGTTCCGCATCGTCCTCCCCGAGCCGGAGACGAAGCGGCTGGTGACCAGGTTCACCAACCGCCACACGATGGAACTGCAGGAGGATCACATCGCGTAAGGGCCCCTACCGCAGGTAAGGGCCCTTACCGAGGGTTACGAGGGTTACGCGGCGAGGAGCTTCCTCACCCGGTCCTGCCCGACGGCGAGGAGCAGGGTGGGCAGCCGGGGGCCGGTGTCGCGCCCGACGAGCAGGTGGTAGAGCAGCGCGAAGAACGTGCGCTGGGCGACCTTGATCTCCGCGGGCAGTTCCTTGGGGGTGGCGTCGGCGGGGAAGCCGGCCTGGACCTTGGGAACGCCGTAGACGAGGTGGGTGAGTCCGTCCAGGGACCAGTGCGAGTCGAGGCCTTCGAGCAGCAGCCGGAGTGATTCGCGCCCTTGGTCGTCGAGGGACTTGAGCAGCTCGGCATCCGGCTCTTCCCGGACGACGGTCCGCTGGTCGGCCGGGACCTGGGTGTTGATCCAGGCCTCGGCCTTGTCGAGCCGCGGGCGGACCTCGTCGAGGGAGGGGAGCGGGTTGGCGGGGTCGAGTTCGCTGAGGATGCGCAGGGTCTGGTCCTCGGCGCCCGCGGTGATGTCGGCGACGGACGCGAGCGTGCGGTACGCCATCGGGCGGGGCGTCCCGGGCAGCTCGCCCGCGGCGGTGCCGACGGCGCGCGCGTAGGCGGCGACGTCCCCCGGGAGGGCGCTCCCGTCGGCGACCTTCGCGGCCAGCTTGTCCCACTCGTCGTAGAGGCGCTGGATCTCCTGGTCGAAGGCGATCTTGAAGGACTGGTTGGGCCTGCGGCGGGCGTAGAGCCAGCGCAGGAGCTGCGGTTCCATGATCTTCAGCGCGTCACCGGGCGTGGGAACTCCACCCCTCGACGACGACATCTTCGCCATGCCGCTGATCCCCACGAAGGCGTACATGGGTCCGATGGGCTGCTTGCCGCCGAAGATGCTCCCGACGATCTGGCCGCCGACCTGGAAGCTGGATCCCGGGGACGAGTGGTCGACTCCGCTCGGCTCGAAGACGACGCCCTCGTAGGCCCACCGCATGGGCCAGTCGACCTTCCAGACCAGCTTGCCGCGGTTGAACTCGCTGAGCCGGACGGTCTCCGAGAAGCCGCAGGCGCCGCAGGTGTAGGTCAGCTCGGTGGTGTCGTCGTCGTACGCGGTGACGGTGGTGAGGTCCTTGCCGCAGCCACCGCAGTAGGGCTTGTACGGGAAGTACCCCGCGGAGCCCTTGCCGTCGTCGTCGGCGGCCGCGCCCGACCCCTCGGCGGCCTCCAGCTCGGCCTCGTCGACGGGCTTCTGCCCCTGCTGCTTCTTGGGCGGGGCCTTCTTGGTGCGGTACTGGTCGAGGATCGCGTCGATGTCACCGCGGTGCTTCATGGCGTGCAGGACCTGCTCGCGGTACACGCCGCCGGTGTACTGCTCGGTCTGGCTGATGCCGTCGAACTCGACGCCCAGTTCGGCGAGGGCGTCGATCATGGCGGCCTTGAAGTGCTCGGCCCAGCTCGGGTGGGCGGAGCCCTTCGGGGCGGGCACGGCGGTGAGGGGCCTGCCGATGTGCTCGGCCCAGGACTCGTCGACCCCGGCGACGCCGTTGGGCACCTTCCGGTACCGGTCGTAGTCGTCCCAGGAGATGAGATGCCTGACCTGGTGCCCGCGGCGCCGGATCTCGTCCGCCACGAGGTGCGGCGTCATGACCTCGCGCAGGTTGCCGAGGTGGATGGGCCCGGAAGGCGACAGTCCGGACGCGACGACGACGGGTTTGCCCGGGGCCCGACGCTCCGACTCCTCGATGACCTCATCCGCGTAACGGGAGACCCAGTCGGTGGTCTCGGTGCTCTGAGCCACGATCGGCACGTCCTTCTTTCTCAAGGATTGTCATGGGCCGGCGGTACGGTTCGCTCGGCTGACCACCCCATTCTCCCAGCTCCCCCCACATCCACGAAAACGGCTTTTCAACGCCCCCGCCGCCCCTACCCGTCCCATCCCTGGGGGCTGCCGCCCCCAGACCCCCGCTTTCGGCCTGAACGGCCTCGTCCTCAAACGCCGGACAGGCTGAGTGGGCCTGGGCTGGGCTGAGGGAGGTGCGGGCGGGCTGTGGGGTTCGCGGGTGGCCGGGGTACGCGGGCGGGCTGGAGGGCAGGGCGCAGCCCGCCCTCCAGGGGCGCGGGGAACTGCGCGACCAGCCCCCACCCACCCGCACCCGACAACCCACCCCCTCGGGGTCTGGGGC